>NZ_JBEZKJ010000058.1:0-52178 GCF_040651675.1 Streptomyces sp. NPDC048415
GTTACAGGCCGTGGCTGAGAAGGGTTTTAGCCCGTCCGGCGTTTGAGGACGAGCGCGAAGCGCGATACGGGGGGCCTGGGGGGCGGAGCCCCCCAGATAGGGGACGGGTAGGGGCGGAAGGGGCGAAAACACCCCCGGCGGCACCCGTTACGCCGCGTTCCCCCCGGCCTCCGCCTGAGCGGCAAACCTGGCCTTGGCCTCGTCGATCTTCCGCCCATAGTGGACGGACGCCCACCACAGGGCGGCGAAGATCGCCCCCATGAAGAACATCGCGGGAAGCACGAACCCGCTCGCGATCAGCGCGATCTGAAACGCCCAGCCGAGCTGGACACCGCCCGGCCGGGTGATCACACCGCAGAGCAGGATGCTCAGGACCATGGCGATACCGCTGACCGTCCAGACCGTGGCCATCGACAGATCGGGATCCTTCATGGCCACGAGCCCGGCGAAGCCAATGACGAAGAACTCGCCGATCAGCGTCGAAGCACAGAGCGTACGCACGAGAGTCAGCGCCTCCCCAGCAGCAGTCGGGCTTCGCCGACGGTGATGACCGACCCGGTGACCAGCACGCCACCGCCCGCGTACTCGCCCTCCTCCTCGGCGAGCGTGATAGCGGCCTCCAGCGCGTCGTCGAGCCGCGGCTCGACCTGCACCCGGTCCTCGCCGAAGACCTCGACGGCGATCCCGGCCAGCTCGTCCGCGTCCATCGCGCGATGGCTGGAGTTCTGCGTGATGACGACCTCGGCGAAGATCGGCTCGAAGGCCTCGAGCACCCCCCGTACGTTCTTGTCACCACTCGCGCCGACCACGCCGATCAAGCGGCTGAAGTCGAACACCTCGCTCACGGCTTCCGCGGTGGCGCGGGCGCCCGCCGGGTTGTGCGCGGCGTCCAGGACGACGGTCGGCGAGCGGCGTACGACCTCCAGGCGGCCCGGCGAGGTGACCGAGGCGAACGCCTTGCGGACGGTGTCGATGTCGAGCCGCTGGGTCTGCGCGGAGCCGACGCCGAAGAACGCCTCGGCCGCGGCGAGCGCGACAGCCGCGTTGTGCGCCTGGTACGCGCCGTGCAGCGGCAGGAAGACCTCCTCGTACTCCCCGCCGAGCCCGCGCAGGGTGAGCAGCTGCCCGCCGACGGCGACCTGCCGCGCGACGATGCCGAACTCCAGCCCCTCCCGGGCCACCGTGGCATCCACCTCCACGGCCTTCTTCAGCAGCACTTGGGCCGCGTCCACCGGCTGCTGGGCCAGGATGACGGTGGCGTCCTGCTTGACGATGCCGGCCTTCTCCACGGCGATCTCACCGTGCGTCTCGCCGAGCCGGTCGGTGTGGTCGAGATCGATGGGCGTGACGACGGCGACGTCCCCGTCGATGACGTTGGTGGCGTCCCAGCTGCCACCCATGCCGACCTCGACGACTGCCACGTCGACGGGCGCGTCCGCGAAGGCGGCGTACGCCATGCCCGTCAGCACCTCGAAGAAGGAGAGCCGGTACTCCTGCTGGGCGTCGACCATCTCGACGTACGGCTTGATGTCCTGATACGTCTCGATGAACCGCTCGGCGGAGATCGGCGCGCCGTCCAGGCTGATCCGCTCGGTGATCGACTGCACATGGGGGCTGGTGTAGCGGCCGGTACGCAGGTCGAAGGCGCCGAGAAGGGCCTCGATCATGCGGGCGGTGGACGTCTTGCCGTTCGTGCCCGTGATGTGGATCGAGGGGTACGCGCGCTGGGGCTCCCCCAGGACGTCGACCAGCGCGGCGATGCGGCTGACGGACGGCTCCAGCTTGGTCTCGCCCCAGCGGGTCGCCAGCTCCGCCTCGACCTCGCGCAGCGCCTTGTCGACCTCGGGGTCGGCCGGGCGGGCGGGGACGTCGGCCTGCCGGTCCGTGCCGCCCTGTGTGCGCAGGGTGCGGCTGCCGGCCTCGATCACCGCGAGGTCGGGGTCGCGGTCGGTCTCGGCCGCGACGATCTCGTCGAAGAGGCCGAGCGGGTCGCGGGGTTCCGGCTCGTCTGACTCGCTGCTGTCGTGCGGGGGGAGGTCACTCACGGGGCCAGTCTACGGAGCCGCCGCGGTGTCTGGACGTGTGGGGCTTTCGCCCCCTCCGCCCCTACCCGTCCCGTACCTGGGGCTCCGCGTTTTTCGGCCCCTCCGGCGTTTGAGGAGCGGGGTTTGGGGGCTGAGCCCCCAAGGACGGGACGAGACGGGTAGGGACGGCGGGGGCGAGAAACGCCCCCGCCGCCGGGCTACGCCTGCGGCAACCGGTCCAGCTGCGCCTGGATACGGGCGATGTCCTCGTCCGCCTTGGCGAGCCGCGTGCGGATCTTCTCCACCACCTGGTCCGGGGCCTTGGCGAGGAACGCCTCGTTGCCGAGCTTGGCGTTCGCCTGCGCCTTCTCCTTCTCGGCGGCGGCGAGGTCCTTGGCCAGGCGCTTGCGCTCCGCGGCGACATCGATCGTCCCGGAGAGGTCGAGGGCGACCTGCGCGCCCGCCACCGGCAGGGTCGCCGTGGCCGCGAAGCCCTCGCCCTCCGGCTGGAGACGCAGCAGCTGGCGGATGGCCGCCTCGTGGGACGCCAGCGCCGTGCCGTCGAGGGTCAGCCGGGCCGGAACCCGCTGCCCCGGCTGCAAACCCTGGTCGGCGCGGAAGCGGCGGACCTCGGTGATGACCGACTGAAGGCTCCCGATCTCCTTCTCGGCGGCGGTGTCCCGGAAGCCACTGTCCGCCGGCCAGTCGGCGATGACGACGGACTCACCGCCGGTCAGCGTGGTCCACAGCGTCTCCGTGACGAAGGGGACGACCGGGTGCAGGAGCCTGAGGGTGACGTCGAGGACCTCGCCGAGGACCCGCTTGCTGACCTCGGCCGGCTCTCCGCCCGCCTGGAACGTCGTCTTGGACAGCTCGACGTACCAGTCGAAGACCTCGTCCCAGGCGAAGTGGAACAGGGCGTCGGACAGCTTCGCGAACTGGAAGTCCTCGTAGAACGCGTCGACTTCGGCGGCGACGGAGTTGAGGCGGGACAGGATCCAGCGGTCCGTCGCCGACATCGCCGACGCGTCCGGCAGCGGACCCTCGACCGTCGCGCCGTTCATCAGCGCGAAGCGCGTGGCGTTCCAGATCTTGTTGGCGAAGTTGCGGGAACCCTGGACCCAGTCCTCGCCGATGGGCACGTCGACGCCGGGGTTGGCGCCGCGGGCGAGGGTGAAGCGCAGGGCGTCGCTGCCGTACTTGTCCATCCAGTCCAGCGGGTTGACCGCGTTGCCGAAGGACTTCGACATCTTCTTGCCGAACTGGTCGCGGACCATGCCGTGCAGGGCGATGGTGTGGAACGGCGGGGTGCCGTCCATCGCGTACAGGCCGAACATCATCATCCGGGCGACCCAGAAGAAGAGGATGTCGTAGCCGGTGACCAGAACGGAGTTCGGGTAGAACTTCGCGAGGCTCTCGGTCTGTTCGGGCCAGCCGAGCGTGGAGAACGGCCAGAGGCCGGAGGAGAACCAGGTGTCGAGGACGTCGGTGTCCTGCTGCCAGCCCTCACCGGTCGGCGGCTCCTCGTCGGGCCCGACGCAGACGATCTCACCCTGCGGGCCGTACCAGACCGGAATCCGGTGTCCCCACCACAACTGCCGTGAAATACACCAGTCGTGGAGGTTGTCGACCCAGTCGAAGTACCGCTTCTCCATCTCCTGCGGGTGGATCTTGACCTTGCCCTCGCGGACGGCGTCTCCCGCCGCCTTCGCCAGCGGGCCGACCTTGACCCACCACTGCAGCGACAGCCGCGGTTCGATGGTGGTCTTGCACCGCGAGCAGTGGCCGACCGAGTGGACGTACGGCCGCTTCTCGGCGACGATCCGGCCCTCGGCACGCAGCGCGGCGACGATGGCGGAGCGTGCCTCCAGCCGGTCCAGGCCCTGGAAGGGGCCGTGGGCGGTGATGACCGCGTGCTCGTCCATGATCGTGATGGCGGGCAGGTCGTGCCGCTGCCCGATCTCGAAGTCGTTCGGGTCGTGGGCCGGGGTGACCTTGACGGCACCCGTGCCGAACTCCGGGTCGACGTGCTCGTCGGCGACGACCGGGATGGAACGGTCGGTGAGCGGCAGCTTGATGAGCTTGCCGACCAGGTGCCTGTACCGCTCGTCCTCGGGGTGAACGGCGACGGCCGTGTCACCGAGCATGGTCTCGGCGCGGGTGGTGGCGACGACGATGGTGTCGTCCCCGTCGCCGTACTTCATCGAGACGAGCTCGCCGTCGTCGTCCTGGTACTCGACCTCGATGTCCGAGATCGCGGTCAGACAGCGCGGACACCAGTTGATGATGCGCTCGGCGCGGTAGATCAGCTCGTCGTCGTAGAGCCGCTTGAAGATGGTCTGGACGGCCTGCGAGAGCCCCTCGTCCATGGTGAAGCGCTCGCGCGACCAGGCGACACCATCGCCGAGGCGGCGCATCTGCCCGGAGATCTGCCCGCCGGACTCGCCCTTCCACTGCCAGACACGCTCGACGAAGGCCTCACGGCCCAGATCATGCCGGGACTTGCCCTCCTTGCCCAGCTCCCGCTCGACGACGTTCTGCGTGGCGATGCCGGCGTGGTCCATGCCGGGCTGCCACAGCGTCTCGTAGCCCTGCATGCGCTTGCGGCGCGTGAGGGCGTCGATGAGGGTGTGCTCGAAGGCATGCCCGAGGTGCAGGCTGCCGGTGACGTTCGGCGGCGGGATGACGACGGTGTACGGCGGCTTGTCGCTCTTCGCGTCCGCCTCGAAGTAACCCCGCTCGACCCAGCGCTCGTACAGCGGCCCCTCTACCTCGGCCGGCGCGTACTGGGTCGGCAGTTCGGGAGTGGATGCTGGCGGCTGCTGCTGAGCGTTGTCGGTCACGGGGTCAGTTTAGAGGTGTCACGGCCCCGTCCCGAAACGGGAATCTTCAGTAACGGTGAGGCCCCCAGTGCCATCCGTCACCTGACCTTGCGCCAGGATGTTCGGAACACATAAGTATCTGGAGGGGAACCCAGTAATGAGCTACAACCAGCCGGGCCCGTATGGCGGGCAGCCCCAGCAGCCCGGACCCTACGGTCAGCCGGGCCCCCACGGCCAGCAGCCGCAGGCCCCCCAGCCCGGTTATGGCTACCCGCAGCAGGCTCCCCCCGCGCAGCCCGGCTACGGCTACCCGCAGCAGCCTCCCCAGGGCGTCCCGCCGCAGAATCCCCCCTACGGCCAGCAGCCTGCCTACGGTCAGCAGCCCCCGTACGGCCAACAGCCCTACGGCGCCGTCCCCCAGCCGCCCGCCCCCGGCGGCGGCAAGAAGAAGACGGGCCTCATCATCGGCGCGGTGGCGGTCGTGGCCGCGATCGCTGTCGCGGCGTACTTCGTCATCGGTAGTGGGAGCGGCGGCGGCAGTTCGGTGGCGGACGACGGTGCCCACAAGCTGACGGCACCGGCGACGGTGCTCGGCGGCGAGTACAAGAAGTCGGACAGCGCCGGATCCCCGGACGAGATGAGCAGCGACGACCTCGCGGACTTCCAGAAGTGGGGCGTGAAGAACCCCAAGGACGTCAGTGCGGGGTACTCGAAGGGCGCGGCCGCGGCCACGCAGACCCTCTCGTTCAGCGGCGTGTACGGCACCATCGACGACCCGGAAGCCGTCGTCGACGCCATGTTCGCCAAGCTGAAGACCGAGTCCGAGAAGGACCAGAGCGGCGACAGCTCCAAGGGCAAGATGGTCGGCAGCCCCAAGGCGGTCACACCGGCCGGCTTCGACGGCGGCATCATGAAGTGCCAGGAAGCCGAGATCACCAACACGTCGAGCACGGGTGGCAGCACGGCCAAGACCGTGACGATGCCCTTCTGCATCTGGGGTGACCACAGCACCGTCGTCGACGTCATCGCGATGAACTACGCCGGCTTCCTCACCGGCAAGGCCGGCACGATCGACGACACGGCGGCCCTGGCCGCCAAGCTCCGCAAGGACGTACGCGTCAAGGCCTGATGCCCCTGCGTTCGCCTCAACCACGAAGGGGCCCCGGTCACTTGACCGGGGCCCCTTCGACGTACACGTACCGGCGGCTACGCCGTCTTCTGCTCCCCCGGGCCCCGTCCCCGCGCATCCCGCGGGATCAGTGTCGGGTTCACGTTCGAGTGGACGACGTCCGCCGTGATGACGACGCGGGCCACGTCCTTGCGGGAGGGGACCTCGTACATCACGGACATGAGTACTTCCTCCATGATGGCGCGCAGGCCCCGGGCGCCGGTCTGGCGGAGGATGGCCTGGTCGGCAATGGCTTCCAGGGCTTCGCGCTCGAAGTCCAGCTCCACGCCGTCGAGTTCGAAGAGGCGCTGGTACTGCTTCACCAGGGCGTTGCGGGGCTCGACGAGGATCTGGAGGAGCGCTTCCCTGTCCAGGTTGTGGACCGAGGTGATCACCGGGAGGCGGCCGATGAACTCCGGGATCATGCCGAACTTGACCAGGTCCTCGGGCATGACGTCCTCGAACTGGTCCTTCGATTCGAGTTCGCGCTTCGAGCGGATCGTGGCGCCGAAGCCGATTCCCTTCGCGCCGGCGCGGGACTCGATGAGCTTCTCCAGGCCCGCGAAGGCGCCGCCCACGATGAACAGGACGTTCGTCGTGTCGATCTGGATGAACTCCTGGTGCGGATGCTTGCGGCCGCCCTGGGGCGGGACCGAGGCCGTCGTGCCTTCCAGGATCTTCAGGAGGGCCTGCTGGACGCCCTCACCCGAGACATCTCGCGTGATCGACGGGTTTTCGCTCTTCCGGGCCACCTTGTCGATCTCGTCGATGTAGATGATGCCCGTCTCGGCCTTCTTGACGTCGTAGTCAGCGGCCTGGATGAGCTTGAGGAGGATGTTCTCCACGTCCTCGCCGACATATCCCGCCTCCGTCAGCGCCGTCGCGTCGGCGATGGCGAACGGGACGTTCAGCATGCGGGCCAGGGTCTGGGCCAGAAGAGTCTTGCCCGAGCCCGTGGGGCCGAGCAGCAGGATGTTGGACTTCGCCAGCTCGATGGCGTCGTCGCGGTTCTGGCCCGCGCTGTTCTCGCCGGCCTGGACCCGCTTGTAGTGGTTGTACACCGCGACCGAGAGGGCCTTCTTGGCCGGCTCCTGGCCGACGACGTACCCCTCGAGGAACTCGTAGATCTCGCGGGGTTTCGGGAGTTCCTCCCAGCGGACCTCGCTCGTTTCCGCGAGCTCTTCCTCGATGATCTCGTTGCAGAGATCGATGCACTCGTCGCAGATGTACACACCAGGGCCTGCGATGAGCTTCTTGACCTGCTTCTGGCTCTTGCCACAGAACGAGCACTTGAGCAGATCGCCGCCGTCACCGATGCGTGCCACGGTGTGCTTCCCCTTCGCCTGGGAGACGCCTAGGTCCAGCGGCTCCTGGTGCTGCCTTATGTCCGACGGTACCTTGCCGAGCCCCCCGTTCGGGCCCCCCTTGGCGCGGTTCACTTTGTCGTGAACCACGCCAAGGAGCGGCAGACGATACAGCGCTACGTCACAGAACCGTCGAGTTGTTCATCTTCCGGGTGGAGATGATCTGGTCGATCAGGCCGTACGACAGCGCGTCCTCAGCGGTGAGGATCTTGTCGCGCTCGATGTCCTCGCGGATCTTCTCGATCGGCGTGGTCGAGTGCTTGGCCAGCATCTCTTCCAGCTGCGCACGCATCCGGAGGATCTCGTTCGCCGCGATTTCGAGGTCCGAGACCTGGCCGCGGCCGGTCTCGCTGTAGGGCTGGTGGATCAGCACACGGGCGTTCGGAAGCGCCATGCGCTTGCCCGGCGTGCCGGCGGCCAGCAGGATCGCGGCGGCCGAGGCGGCCTGGCCCATGCAGACCGTCTGGATGTCCGGCTTCACGAACTGCATCGTGTCGTAAATCGCCGTGAGGGCCGTAAACGAGCCACCGGGGCTATTGATGTAGACCGAGATGTCACGGTCGGGGTCCATCGACTCCAGGCACAGCAGCTGCGCCATGACGTCGTTGGCGGAGGCGTCGTCGATCTGCACGCCGAGGAAGATCACGCGCTCCTCGAACAGCTTCGCGTACGGGTCGTACTCACGCACGCCCTGTGAGGTGCGCTCGACGAAGCGCGGGATGACGTAGCGGGACTCCGCGCGAGGACCGGTGTACTCGGCCTGCGTGCGGGCGAAGAGGCCGCTGCCGGGGAAGTCGTTCACTGTGTCTCCTGAGAAACCTGAAAGGGCTGACGCGGTGGCTGGGGGCGCTGGAGAGGCCTCGCGCCGCCCCCGGGGGAGCGGTGTGTGCCCGCGCCGCCCTGGGGGCGCTGGAGGGGCTTACGCCGCCCCGGTGCCGCCGCCGCCCGGCATACCGGCAGCGGTGGGCATGATGTCGTCGATGAGGCCGTACTCCTTGGCCTCGATCGGGTCGAACCAGCGGTCGCGGTCCGAGTCCCGGGTGACCTGGTCGACCGTCTGGCCGGTGTGGAAGGCGGTCAGCTCCGCCATCCGCTTCTTGGTGTGCAGCAGCCGCTCGGCGTGGATCTTGATGTCCGACGCGGAGCCCGCGAGGCCCGCGGAGGGCTGGTGGATCAGGATCTCGGCGTTCGGCAGGGCGAAGCGCTTGCCGGGGGTACCGGCGCTGAGCAGGAACTGGCCCATCGAGGCCGCCATGCCCATGGCGATCGTCACCACGTCGTTCTTGATGTACTGCATGGTGTCGTAGATCGCCATGCCGGCCGTGATCGATCCGCCGGGGCTGTTGATGTACAGGTAAATGTCCTTGTCCGGGTCGGAGGCAAGGAGCAGCAACTGTGCAGTGATCTTGTTGGCGATGTCGTCGTCGACCGCCTGGCCGAGGAAGATGATCCGCTCGCCGAGCAGCCGGTTGTAGACCTGGTCACCGAGGCCACCACCGATGGAGGGGTCGCCGGCGGCGGAGGGCATCAGATTCGTCACGTATCCACCTGCTCGTCTTACGACGGCGCCGGGCCGTCTCACGTCTTCTGCAGGGGCCTGGGACCCCGGGTTCCGTGCCACCTCCCGGTGGCGTCCGGGGACTCCCCTGCCCTCGTATTCATGGACCCTAACGCGCGGGTCCCTCCGGGGAATCCCGCAGAGGGAACTGTTCGCTGTGAGCGCATGCGCTGCGCTGGCCTGGGCGGGGTTTGCCGGGACCCCGTCAGAGGTGTGGCTCCCGGCAAAACCGGGGGCGTGTCTGCCACGTACGGTGCGTCGGCGGGTGCGGCTTGTGGGGGTCGCTCGCGCAGTTCCCCGCGCCCCTCAAAGCCCGACGGCCCCCGGGGGACATACAAGTCCCCGGGGGCCGTCGCGGCGTACAAGCGGGGCGATCAGGCCTCGGTGGTCTCGCCGGACTCGGTGGTGGGCTCGACGGTCTCGGCCGTCTCGTCCTCCTCGTCGTCCAGGTCGACGATCTCGCCGTTCGTGTCCTTGACCGTGGCGGCCTCGACGACGACCGCGAGGGCCTTGCCGCGGGCGACCTCGCCGACGAGCATCGGGACCTGGCCACCCTCGACGACGGCCTGGGCGAACTGGTCGGGGGACATGCCGGAAGAGGCAGCGCGCCGCATGAGGTGCTCGGTGAGCTCCTCCTGGTTGACGTTCAGCTTCTCCTTGTTGACGAGCTCGTCAAGGACGAACTGCGTCTTGATGCCCTTGACCGCGGCTTCCTTGGTCTCGGCGTCGAACTCTTCCTCGGTCTTGCCCTGGATCTCCAGGTACTTCGCGAGGTCGAGGCCCATCTGGCCGAGCTGGTGGTGCGCGAGGTTGTGCTTACGGGTGTTGATCTCGTCCTCGAGCAGCTTCTCGGGGACGGGCACCTCGACCAGCTCGAGCAGCTTCTCCAGGACGCGCTCCTGGGCCTGCGTGGCCTGGTCGTACTGCTTCATGTTCTCGAGGCGCTTGCGGCTGTCCGCCTTGAGCTCGTCGAGGGTGTCGAACTCGGACGCGAGCTGCGCGAAGTCGTCGTCCAGCTCGGGCAGTTCGCGCGCGGCGACCTGGGTGACCTTGACGGTGACCTCGGCCTCCTTGCCGGTCGCCGAACCGCCCTTGAGCTCGGAGGTGAAGGTGGCCTCGCCACCGGCCTCCACGCCCGTCACGGCCTCGTCGATGCCGTCGAGCAGCTCGCCGGAGCCGATCGTGTAGGAAACGCCGCTGGCGATGCCGTCCTCGAGGACCTCGCCGTCGACCTTGGCCTCGAGGTCGATGGTGACGACGTCGCCGTCCTGGGCGGCGCGCTCGACCGGGGAGGTCGACGCGAAGCGCTCGCGCAGGTCGGTGACGGCCTTCTCGACGTCCTCGTCGCTGACCTCGACGGCGTCGACCTCGACCTCGATGCCGGAGTAGTCCGGGATCTCGATGGTCGGGCGGACGTCGACCTCGGCGGTGAAGTTCAGCGTCTCGCCGTCCTTCAGCTCGGTGATGTCGACCTCGGGCTGGCCGAGGACGTTCAGCTCAGCCTCGTTGACCGCTTCGGTGTAGAACTTCGGGAGCGCGTCATTGACGGCCTCTTCGAGCACGGCGCCGCGACCGAACCGCTGGTCGATGACGCGCGCCGGGATCTTGCCCTTCCGGAACCCCTTCACCGTGACCTGCTGGTTGATCTTCTTGTACGCCGCGTCGAGGCTGTCCTTGAGCTCCTCGAAGGGCACCTCGACAGTGAGCCGAACCCGAGTCGGGTTCAGGGTCTCCACGGCGCTCTTCACGGTTCGGTCTCCTTGTGGCTGACTTCTTTGGGGGTTCTGCTGTGTGCTTCTGCCGAGTCGGGCAGAGCCTTAAGCGGATTCGCGGCCCTTGAGAGACGTAACAGTGCAGACACACGGGCGCGCAGCTTGCATAGTAGCCGCAGGCGGTACACGCCCCAAAAGGCGATCTTGTGAGGCCGGGTCTCCCTGGCGGGTTTCCGGCTGCTGGTCGGGGTGGCGGGATTTGAACCCACGGCCTTCCGCTCCCAAAGCGGACGCGCTACCAAGCTGCGCCACACCCCGTCGGTGCGACACGTAGGGTACATGCCCGCAGGCGGAGCGGCTGCCGCATTTCCCCACCGTCCCCGCGGCGGGGATGCGGGGCGTGCGACGAGGCGGTGCGACCCGCTACGATGCCTTCTGTGCCGCGGTCACTGACCTGCGACGCATCCTGCTGCGGGCGTAGCTCAATGGTAGAGCCCTAGTCTTCCAAACTAGCTACGCGGGTTCGATTCCCGTCGCCCGCTCTCCACGGCTCAGGGCCAGGTCAGAGGTTCGATCCTCTGCCTGGCCCTGATGCGTTTCTGATCTTCGTTGCGGCCTACGTCCCCGCTGCGTGCCCGTTCGACTACGGAACCTGCTTCCGAGCCTGCTCGACGACGGCGCTCACGGCCTGGCCGATCAGCCTCTCTCGCTCAGCCGCACGTGCGGAACGCGGTGGTAGGTCAGGCCGGGCCGCCGGCGTGCTGCGTGGAGGCCGCGAACGCCTCGGGGCCCTGCTCCGCCGCCGCCGGGTCCATCCACATGACCTGCCAGCCGTGGCCGTCGAGGTCGAAGAAGCTGCGTGAGTACATGAAGCCGTAGTCCTCGGCGCCATCCGCCTCGGAGCCGCCCGCCGCGAGCGCAGCGGCGCTGACCGTATCGACCTCATCGCGGGATGACACGCTGAAGCAGTACAGCGCCAGCGTGTGCGTGGTGGGATCGGCCATCGGCAGTTTCGCGAACTCCGCGAACTTCTCACGGCTGAGCAGCATGACGAAGGCGTGCTCGCCGACCAGCATGCAGGCGGCGGTCTCGTCAGTGAACATCGGGTTGAAGCTGAACCCGATCTCAGCGAAGAACGCCTTGCTGCGCTCGAGGTCTGCTACGGGGATGTTCACGAACAGCATGCGGCCGGGGTGTGCGGGGTTGGTCATGGTGGGTCTCCAGTCGGTGGCTCGATGGCGTACGTCCTGGTAGACCGGCCCAGCCGGCGGAACTCATCGGTGGATCTCGGCTAAGTCGCAGTCGCAGCGTCGATCTATCACGGCCGCCGCTCAGAGACCCTGCCCTTCACTTCTTCGGCTACTGAGCGCACCCAGCGGCGCTTGACTCGCCCATTAAGACTCCGCGACCGCGTGGGTCTGTGATGCGGGGGCCGTCGTCGGCGAGCATCACGTTGGCCGGTTTCAGGTCGCGGTGGACCACGCCGGCGGAGGGGGCACCTCCCGCTCGAGCGAAGCCGAGAGTGGGGGCGGATGTCGCGCAGTGACCCGGCGAGTCCGGCGGCCGGCTCGCGCAGCCGCTCTGGCGGCAACGGGCCCCGCTCGCGCGCGTGGGTGCAGAGGTCCTCGCCCGGTATGTAAAGCGGGGTCATTCAGGGGCGCGGCGCGTCGGCGTCCGCGACCGGGGCGGTGAAGGCGCCGTTGGCCTGGCGGGTGGCTGCCACTTCCCGGGTGAAGCGGGCACGGAACCCGTCGTCGTCGGCGTACTGCCCGTGTACGACCTTGATCGCGAGGCGGCGGCCGGAGCGGGGCGGGGCGGGCGAGATAGCCCACGCCATGCCACCCGATCCGAGGCGGTCCTCGATGCCGTAACCGCCGACTTCAGGCGGGGCCGTTTCGCGCAGCGCCATCCCCGTAGGCTCCCCTGCCCCGTTTCGAATCCCCCCGACGCCCGCCGGTGTTCGACGGCGGACGTATCCGTCCCGTGCAAGAGCCTCGGTCAGAAGCTGATCGAGTTGATGGTCTCCGCTATCGAGTTGAGGAACCGGTTGATGGACGGAGCCATGCCGGTCGACGCGAGGAAGAAGCCGAAGAGCACCGCGACGATGGCAGGTCCCGCCTTGATCGATCCTCCTCGGATCAGCACCACGAGGATGATCGCCAACAGCAGCACCACTGACAGCGAAATGGCCACAACTGATCACACCCTACGGTCGGTCCGCTCTCCCGGCCCGGAGATGCAGCCCCGCGCACCCCCGCCAGAACCATCGTGCCACCAACCCGGCGTTCCTATGCGGCGGGTGACGCATCGTTGGCCAAGGACAGACCAAGGTGAGACCTGCGCCCGTGCCCCCGTGCCGCCTCGGGCGACCCAACTGCGGGGCCCCGCACTGCAATTCGATGAAGCACTCTCACGATAAATTCATGGAGACCGTTGCCATGTCCACACAACCTGTTCGCAGGTAATTCGAATTGTTGGCACAGGCACATCGAAGGTGCTGCAGACGGGTCACTAAAGACCAATGAACCGGACATATCACCGGAGTCGCCCGCGAACGTTATGCACCATTTAGTCAGGATGAATGAGGACAGAACCTCCGTATACGGTAAGCAAATCGGTATGCGGAACCCCTTGCGATCCGACAGGCACACATATCCAAATCCTGGGTACCCGCAGCCCATAAGCAGGAATGACGTCGAGAGTTTTACGAAGACGCATAGACAACGCTAGGGTGCCTCAGATGTTCCACGCCGCCACGTCCCCCGCATGTGCAGCGAGGTCCAGGATCGTCTCCCCGAGTTCTTGGTGGGAGGGCCTGTGACGAACTCGCTCCGACCGACCGGCCACCAAAGAGCGCCGCTCCCCCCGGTACGAGAACCGGCGGCCGGAGTGCCCAGTCCGCGCTCGTCCCAGACCCCGAAACAGACCCCGGACGCGGCCGGGAGTGCCGCCGCCCCGGGCGCCAAGCCCGCGAAGCAGCGTGATGCGTTCTTCGACAACGCCAAGTACCTGGCGATCGTGCTGGTGGCCATGGGCCACGCCTGGGAGCCACTGAAGGGCGAGAGCCGCTTCCTCGAAGCCCTCTACACGGTCGTGTACACCTTCCACATGCCGGCCTTCATCATCATCTCCGGCTATTTCTCCCGTAGTTTCGACATGCGCCCCGACCGGCTGAAGCGGCTGGTGACGGGCGTCGCCGTGCCGTACATCCTCTTCGAGACGGCGTACTCCCTCTTCGATCGCTGGGTCGGTGGCGATCCGAACCAGGCGATCAGCCTCCTCGACCCCTGGTACCTCACGTGGTTCCTGGTCGCGCTCTTCGTCTGGCGGCTGACGACTCCGCTGTGGAAGCTGGTGCGCTGGCCGATTCCGCTGGCGCTTCTGTGCGCCCTGCTCGCGTCCGTCTCACCGGAGATCGGCGACGATCTGGACCTCCAGCGGGTGCTGCAGTTCCTGCCGTTCTTCGTCATAGGGCTGTTCATGAAGCCCGCGCACTTCCAGCTGGTGCGCCGCCGTGAGGTGCGGATCCTGTCGGTGCCGATCTTCGTCACGGCGCTGATCGTGGGCTACTGGGCGGTGCCGCGGATGAACACCGCCTGGTTCTACCACCGCGACAGCGCACAGGAGCTGGGCGCGCCCTGGTGGGCCGGCATCGTCATGACGCTCGCGCTGTACGGCTGCTCGCTGGTCCTCACCGCGTGCTTCTTCGCCTGGGTGCCGCGCCGCACGTTCTGGTTCACGGCGCTCGGCGCGGGCACGCTGTACGGCTATCTGCTGCACGGCTTCGTGGTCAAGGGCTCCGAGTACGGGGGCTGGTTCGACCATTCCTGGCTGCACAAGCCGCTCGGCGAGATCGCCGTGACGGTCCTCGCGGGCGCGCTCGTCACCTTGCTGTGCACGCCTCCCGTCCAGCGGGTCTTCCGGTTCGCGATGGAGCCCAGGATGGAGTGGGCGTTCAAGCGGGACGCGGCGGAGCTGGCGCGGGAACGGGCAAGGGCCAACGCCTAGGTTGTCGCCGTCGACCGTCGCTGGTCGAGGTCGTTGTGCGGGTCCGGGATCTCCCGGGCCCGCACTTTCGTGCTCGGGGGATCAGGACGGCGGCAGGCCCAGCAGGGCGCGCATCGTCGCGTACTTCTTGGTCAGGCGGGCGCGGGTGTGTTCGTCGAGGACCGCGAGGCGGGACGGGTCGGCGTTGTGCGCCAGGTCCGACACCTTTACCAGGAGGGCGCCTGGGGTGGTGCGGATGCGGTGCGCGTACGACGAAGGGGGCTCGTCCTCGCGCTTGGTGAGCGCCAGGACGATGTTCTTCGTGCGGTGGGTCAGGGGGGCCGTGCGCAGCCAGTCCTCCGAGAGCACGTTGTCCTCTATGGCGTCGTGCAGCCAGGCCGCCGCCATCTGGTCGTCGTCGCCGCCGCGTTCGCGTACGCCGTCCGCCACCGCCGTGAGGTGTTCGGCGTACGGGCGGCCTGCCTTGTCGGTCTGGGCGGCGTGTGCCTCGCGGGCGAGGGCCTCTACTTCGGGGAGGGTGAGGGGTGTCTGCGTCACTTCTCCAGTGTCGCCCCGCGCGTCGCCTCGGGGGGCGTGAGCGTGGGGGTCCGTCGCGCACAGCGGGATTCGCCCCCTCCGCCCCTACCGTCCCGTATCTGGGGGCTCCGCCCCCAGACCCCCGTAATCGCGCTTCGCGCTCGTCCTCAAACGCCGGACGGGCTGAAGCTTTCCCGGCAGATCAGTAGGAGGGCCCTGTCGTCGTTGACGTCCCTGGCTACCGCCTCGATGAGGTGCCAGGCGGCGCCGTGGAAGCCGCCGGCGACGTAGCGGTCGGCTTCGCCGGTGAGGCGGTCTATGCCCTCGACGATGTCGCGATCGGCGGTTTCGACCAGGCCGTCCGTGAACAGCATCAACACGTCCCCGGGACGCAGTGAGCCCTTCACGGGGTCGAACTGGGCGCCGTCATACACACCCAGCAACGGGCCTTCCGCCGCCTTCTCCTCCCAGCGGCCGCTGCCCGCGCTGAGTTGCAGACCCGGCGGGTGTCCGGCCGAGAAGAGCTCGTAGTCCCCTGAGTCCAGGTCGAGGACCAGGTGGATCGAGGTCGCGAAGCCCTCGTCCCAGTCCTGGCGAAGGAGGTAGCCGTTCGCGGCGGGGAGGAAGGCATGCGGCGGGAGCGAGCCGAGGAGGCCGCCGAAGGCTCCGGAGAGCAGCAGCGCGCGCGAGCCCGCGTCCATGCCCTTGCCCGAGACGTCGGTGAGGACGACTTCCATGGTGCGGCCGCCGTTCGTACGGGCCGCCACCACGAAGTCGCCGGAGAAGGACTGCCCGCCCGCCGGGCGCAGGGCCATCTCGCGGTGCCAGCCCAGCGGCAGCTTCGGCAGCTTGCTCTGTACCCGGATGCGTTCGCGGAGGTCGAAGAGCATGGTGCCGCCGCGCCGCCAGGGCACGCCCACCCGGCTGCGGAACTGCGCGATCAGCAGGCCGAAGAACCCGCAGGCGGCGACCACCAGCACCACGCCCGGAGTCACCCGGGAGGGGCCCTCCGTGTACGGGCCCAGCTTCACGGACTCCACTATGAGCGCGGTGGCGGCGGCCGCGTACAGACCGAGCAGGCTGGCCGGGCGCAGCAGCAGGCCACCGGCCACGATCGGGAGGACCAGGGCGGCGGGTGAGCACCACACCGAGTTCACCAGTGTCGTGGCCGCGATCAAGGGAATCGTCAGGAGCAGCCCGGCCAGCGCGATCCAGTCCGAACCGTCCCCGCGGAAGTAGTCGACGGCGGATCTGCGCAGCCCTGTACGGGCCCGGTGCCACTGCTTCTTCACACGGGCCGTGAACGTATCGGCTTCCGCGCGCCGCCCTCGTCCTGCTGCCATTAGTTCGGGACCCTATCCATCGGAGCAGGTGCTTGGCACGGGAGGTCCCACTTGTCCCCCGTCCGAGCGCTCAACTTCACAGAGAACCGCACAGCCGGCGACCTCGGCGGCGGGGCGAAATTCCCTCGCTCGTACCGCATTGCCCTGGTAGGCATGGGCTATGACGACTGACGTGCGGGTGCTGCGGGAAGCCGACTGGAACACGTGGTACGACAATCTGGTCCGCGCGTTCGGAGGCGTGCCGGAGTCGTCGGAGGAGCGCGGGCTGTACAACGCGCTCACAGAGTACGACCGTTCCCTGGGCGTCTGGGACGGCGACCAGGTGGTGGGCACGGCGAGCGCCTTCAGCTTCCGGATCACGGTGCCGGGCGGCGCGTCCCTTCCCGCCGCGGGCATCACCATGGTGAGTGTCGCGGCCACCCACCGGCGGCGCGGGGTGCTGACCGCGATGATGCGGCGCCAGCTGGACGACATCCGCTCGGGGGGCGAGGCGCTGGCCGTGCTGACCGCGTCGGAGCCGGTGATCTACGGCCGGTTCGGCTACGGCATCGCCACACATCACCTCAACGTCGAGATCGACACCACCCGGGTACGCCTGTCCGTGCCGCCCGGCACCGACGACGTACGTCTGCGGTACGCCGCGCCCGCCGAGGTGCTCGACGCGTGCGAGACGGTGTACGCCCGGCTGGTGCCGGGGCGGCCGGGCATGCTGGCCCGGCAGCCCGGCTGGGAGCGGCAAGGGCTGCTCGATCCGGAGAGCGACCGCAATGGGGCCTCACCCCTGCAGTGCGTGGTCGCCGAGCGGGACGAGGAGGTCATCGGCTTCGCCCGGTACCGGATCAAACCGGACTGGGACAATGCGGGGCCTAGGAGCACGGTCGTGCTCGAGGACCTGCACGCGCTCGACCCGGCGGCGCACGCGGCGCTGTGGCGCTTCCTGTTCGACATCGACCTGACGTCGGCGCTCACCGCGGGCGGACGGCCCGTCGACGAGGCGTGGCAGTACATGGTGTCCGACGTCCGCCGCTGCAACCTGCGGATGAAGGACAGCCTGCATGTGCGGCTCGTCGACGTCGGCGCCGCGCTGGAGGCACGGACGTATCAGACGCCGGTGGACGTGGTGTTCGCAGTCGAGGACGCGTTCTGCCCCTGGAACGAGGGGCGTTGGCGGCTCACCGGGGACGCGAAGGGCGCGTCGTGCGTACGGACCGACGAGTCCGCCGATCTCGCCCTGTACGTACGGGAGTTGGGGGCCGCCTATCTCGGTGGCGTGTCCCTGGCCGCGCTCGCGGCGGCGGGGCGGGTGCGGGAGCTGCGCCAGGGCGCGCTGACGGAGGCATCCGTGGCCTTCTCGTCCGTGATCGCGCCCTGGCTGCCGCACGGGTTCTGACCGCTACCGGCGCTGGCAGGCCGGGCACCAGAAGAGGTTGCGGGCGGCGAGATCGGCGGTGCGGATCTCGCCGCCACAGATGTGGCAGGGCAGATGCGCCCGGCGGTACACGTATACCTCGCCGCCGTGGTCGTCCACGCGCGGGGCGCGGCCCATCGCCTCGGGGGTGTGGTCCGGGCGGACCGTGTCGATGCGGTTGTTGCGTACGCCCTCGCGCATCAGGTCCACGAGGTCGGTCCAGATCGCGTCCCACTCCGCGGGGCTGAGGTCCTTGCCCGTGCGGTACGGGTCGATGCCGTGCCGGAAGAGGACCTCCGCGCGGTAGACGTTGCCGACGCCCGCGATGATCTTCTGGTCCATGAGGAGGGCGGCGATCGTCGTGCGGCTGCGGGAGATGCGGCGGTACGCGGCTGACGGGTCGGCGTCCGGGCGGAGGGGGTCCGGGCCGAGGCGGTCGTGTATCGCCTGCTTCTCCGTGTCGGTGATCAGGGCGCAGGTGGTGGGGCCGCGGAGGTCCACGTATGCGGTGGGGCCCGCGAGGCGGAGGCGGACGGTGTCCGTGGGGGGCGGTGCCGGGGCCGCGCCGAAGGTGACCTTGCCGAAGAGGCCCAGGTGGATGTGGATCCAGTCCGCGGCGCGGAAGCCGAGGAAGAGGTGTTTGCCGTGGGCGTCGGCCGTCTCGAGGACGGCGCCGTCGAGGAGGGCGGCGGCGTCGGTGAACTTGCCCTGCGGGCTGGTCACGCGGGTGTTCTCGCCCTCGAACCTGGCCGCGTAGTCCTTGGCCAGCCGGTGAATGGTGTGCCCTTCGGGCACGGGGTCCTCCTGCGGGTGTGTCGGCGTGCGGGCCAGGCGGATTTCGCCCCCTCCGCCCCTACCCTCCCCCACTCTCGGCTTCGCTCGAGCGGGGGGACCCCCATCGTCCCTGGGGGCTGCGCCCCCAGACCCCCCTGTCGCGCTTCGCGCTCGTCCTCAAACGCCGGACGGGCTGGATGCCTGCGGCGTTTGAGGAGCGCGGGGGGGCGAGAAAAATCGGGCCGCCTCGGGGCTACGGCTGCTGTGGGTGGTGGGCCGGGATCGGCGGGAGGTCGCCCGTCGTCTCGTAGGCCGACAGCATGTCGATGCGGCGGATGTGGCGGGCGTCACCGGAGAAGGGGGTGCTGAGGAAGGTCTCGACGAACTTGGTCGCCTCTTCCTCGGAGTGCATACGGGCGCCGACCGCGACGACGTTGGCGTTGTTGTGCTGACGCCCCAGCGAGGCGGTCTCCTCGCTCCAGGCGAGGGCGGCACGCACCCCGGCCACCTTGTTCGCGGCGATCTGCTCCCCGTTCCCGGAGCCGCCGATCACGATCCCGAGGGAGTCGGGATCGGCCGCCGTACGCTCCGCCGCGCGGAGGCAGAACGGCGGGTAGTCGTCCTGGGCGTCATAGATGAGGGGCCCGCAGTCGACGGGCTCGTGGCCGGCGGCCTTGAGCCACTCGACGAGGTGGTTCTTGAGTTCGAGACCGGCATGATCGGAGCCGAGATACACGCGCATGGTCCGAGTGTGACACGGCCGTTTCAGGGCAGCAGCGCCGGGTGCCGCCCGCGAAAAGTGTGAGCAACACTATAGAACCTCAAGGAAACCTCAAGTAACAATCCGGATTCAAAGGTTCAGGAATCTCGTTGCCTCCGATTCACTGGACCGGCTCGTGCACCGCTCGTACGAGAAGCCCATGCGCGTCCGCACCACGGCCGCAGGGAAATCTGCTCACCCGGCGCAAAGGAATCCCCCTCATGACCTCGCAGCCGACCCCCACGAAGGCCGCAGACGGCCCCGGAGGCCCCGGAGAACCCGGTGGCGGTCTCCAGGCCGGACTCAAGAACCGTCATCTTTCAATGATCGCCATCGGCGGTGTCATCGGAGCGGGGCTGTTCGTCGGCTCCAGTTCCGGTATCGCCACCGCCGGCCCCGGCATCCTGCTCTCCTACGCCCTCGTCGGCACGCTCGTCGTGCTGGTGATGCGGATGCTGGGTGAGATGTCCGCGGCCAATCCGACGTCGGGTTCGTTCTCGGCGCACGCCGACCGGGCGCTCGGCCGCTGGGCCGGTTTCTCGATCGGCTGGCTGTACTGGTTCTTCTGGGTGGTGGTGCTGGCCGTGGAGGCCACCGCCGGCGCCAAGATCCTCGAAGGATGGATCCCGGCCGTGCCCCAGTGGGGGTGGGCGCTCATCGTGATGATCGTCCTCACCGCCACCAACCTGGTGTCCGTGGGCTCGTACGGCGAGTTCGAATTCTGGTTCGCCGGGATCAAGGTCGTGGCGATCGGCGCGTTCATCATCGTCGGCGGGCTGGCCATCTTCGGGGTACTGCCGGGCGTCGACGCCGAGAAGGCGGGCCTCGGGAATCTCTCCGATCACGGCGGCTTCCTGCCCCATGGACCCGGCGCGATCCTCACCGGCGTACTGCTGGTGGTCTTCTCCTTCATGGGCAGCGAGATCGCGACCCTCGCCGCCGGCGAGTCCGAGGACCCGCAGCGGGCCGTGACCAAGTCCACCAACAGCATCATCTGGCGGATCGGCGTCTTCTACCTCGGCTCGATCTTCGTCGTGGTGTGCCTGCTGCCGTGGAACGACCCCTCCATCAAGGACCAGGGCTCGTACGTCGCCGCCCTCGACTCCCTCGGCATCGCGCACGCCGGTCAGATCATGAACTTCATCGTGCTGACGTCCGTGCTGTCCTGTCTCAACTCCGGGCTCTACACCGCCTCCCGTATGGCCTTCTCGCTCGGTGAGCGCAGGGACGCGCCCAAGGCCTTCGCCCGGACCACCTCGCGCGGTGTGCCGATGACCGCGATCGTCGTCTCGGTGGTCTTCGGCTTCGTGGCCGTCTTCTTCAACTACAAGTTCCCGGACTCGGTCTTCCTCTTCCTGGTCAACTCCTCCGGTGCGGTCGCCCTGTTCGTCTGGCTCGCCATCTGCTTCTCGCAGCTGCGGATGCGGAAGATCATCGAGCGTGAGGCGCCGGAGAAGCTGGTCGTGCGGATGTGGCTGTACCCGTACCTGACCTGGGCGACGGCCGCGCTGATCGTCTTCGTCCTCGGCTACATGCTGACCGACACGGAACACGACGGCCGGGAGACCGTGCTGCTGTCGCTGCTGGTCGCGGCGGTCGTGCTCGTCATCGCGGTGATCCGGCAGAAGGTCGGAGCCGGTACGCCGTCCGTGCACGCCGTCTCGGACGCGCGTCGGGACGAGGCCGAGGCCGAGGTCAGCGCCTGAGCCTGGGTGCTGTGAGCCTCAGGAGGACTGAGGCTCACAGCACGGTGAAGCTGTTCTTGACCCGTTCGTAGACCGTGAGCGCCTGGGTTTCGATGTCCGGCTGATACCAGGTATTGATCTGGTACGACGTTCCGTCGGCGTCGAAGCCCAGCAGCCGCGCGTGCCAGTGCTCGCCCTTGAGCGTGAAGGTGTACTCCCACACGACCGCGGGCCGGCCCTGGAACGTCGTCTCCTCCAAGCGGACCTTCTGGTAGTCCTGCCCCTTGCGGGCGTTCTGCTCGGAGGTCCGCCACGTGTCCATCAGGTTCCCCTTGGCCAGGGAGGCCTTGGCCGCGAGTTCCTGTTTGGCGTCGGGCGAGGTGTAGTGCACCTCGGAGCCCGTCTTCAGGTCGCGCCGCCAGCCCTTGGGCGTCACCCACGCGTACCCGCCGGCCTCCCGGTGCGCGCCCGGGGGCAGGCCGGGAGGGCGCGAGGTGCCTTCGACGGTGGGCGACGGGGACGACGAGCCGCCGATGCCAGTTCCGTTGGTTCCGGTTGTTCCGGTTGTTCCGGTTGTTCCGGTTGTTCCGGTTGTTCCGGTTGTTCCGGTTGTTCCGGTTGTTCCGGTTGTTCCGGACGACGCGGTCGGTACCGATGATCCTGAAGAGGCCCCAGCGGTGTCGTCCGGCGATCCGGCCGTCGCGGCGATGACGATCCAAGCGACGGCTCCCGCGGCGACCACACCAGCGGCGGCGGCAACACCGCTACGGCGCCTGCCACGTCGCGGGCCGGGAGCCGGGCCGGACGGCACGGCGGGGCCCGGAAGTTCGGCCGGCGGCATCACCACGGGGCGGGGCACCGTCGGCAGTCCCGCCCCTTTCAGCACATGGGCCGCCGCTTCGGGGGCGCCGCCGGAAGGAGTCTGCGAGCCGACCTCCGCGCGCAGCTCGGAGGGGACTTCGGTGGAGGCGTTCGGGGCTTCGCGGGGTTCGTCCGCGGGTGGAGTGGCCTCAGGGAGGTCCGACGGGGGCTGCCGTAGCGCACGTATCAGCCGGGCGTCGAGGAGTGCGGGCGTGGGGGACTCCGACGAGGGCTTGGGCTCGGACTTGAGCTCGGGCTCGGGCTCGGGCTCGGGCTCGGGCTCGGGCTCGGGCTCGGGCTCGGGCTCGCGGTCTGGGTCCGGTTCCAGCGGCGGCTCCGCCTCCGGCTCGTACTCAAACTCGGACTCGAAGTCGTACTCGGGCCCCTCATCCGTCGGTTCGGGAGAGGACACAACCGGGGCCGCCTCCGACCCTGCCTCCGCCTCCGCCTCCGCGTAAACGATCTCCCCGAGCGCCGCCTCAAGCTCCTCCAGTCCGGGCCGAGTCGACGGTTCCTTCCGCAGAAGGGCGGCCAGGATGTCCCCCAAGTCGCCTGCTGCCGCGGGTAGTTCTGGCTCCTCGTACAGGACGGCGTGCAGGGTCGCCAGGGTGGTCGAGCGGGAGAACGGGGAGCGGCCGCCGAGGGCCGCGCAGAGGGTCGCGCCCAGGGACCACACGTCGGAGGGCGGGCCCTGCGGGCGGCCGGAGATGCGCTCGGGTGCCATGTAGTCGGGGGAGCCGACCAGCATCCCGACCATGGTGAGCGCCTCCGCGTCCTGGAGCGCGGCGATTCCGAAGTCGGTGAGGACGACGCGCTGTCCGCGCCGCTCCACCAGGACGTTGCCCGGCTTGATGTCGCGGTGCAGGACTCCCCCAGCGTGCACCTGGCGCAGGGCCGCCACCAGTTCGAGCCCGATCCGGGCCGCCTCGCGCGGGGCCAGCGGTCCGTCCTCGGCCACGATCCGTTCGAGGGAGCGCCCTGCGACGAGTTCCATGACGATCCACACCCGCTCGCCCTCGTCGACCACGTCGTAGATGCGTACGACGTTGGGGTGGTCGATCCGGGCCGTGGCCCGGGCTTCGCGCAGGGTGCGTTCGCGGCGCGTGCGGGTGTCTTCGGGGTCGAGCCCGTCGATCCGCATTTCCTTGACCGCGACCTGCCGGTCGAGCATTTCGTCGGCGGCTCGCCACACCCGCCCCATTCCCCCCTGTCCAATACTCTCGACCAGCCGATAACGCCCCGTCACCAGTAATCCCGGAACGCCGCCCTGTACGTTCGCCGACAATCCCCGCACCCCCTCAACACCAGCCACAAGCGCCCGTCACAACAGAAACACAATGGTCACACTTCAGGCCGTACCAGCATAGTGCGGAGAAATCTTGTGGTACCTCTTCAAGTACTGCGAATTCAGGCGCAGCCAAGGGGGACGAACATGAGTTCTCGTCACACGACGACCATCGCGGGATCGCTGCTCACGGCATCTTTCTCGGCCGTGATGATCCTTTCCTTCACCGCCGTCGCGGACGACCAGGGACCGGGGAGCAGCAAGGGGGGAAAGGTAATTGACGAGGCACCGGCGGGTGTAAAGCTGACCACTCTGCTGCCGGGCAAGATCTCGGTCGACAACAGCACGCGGAAGACGGCGATTACCGCCACGGTAAAGAACGAAGGGACCAAGGGAAGCGGCGACATCAGGCTTTTGGTGGTCGGTTTCGACGGCCTGCAGGTCAAAGGCGTCAAGGGCTGCTCCGCCATCGCGGAAAAGGATCTGCCCAAGGGTTCGAACAGTGGCTTCAGTTGCGCCGTCGGAAATCTCGCGGCCGGCAAGTCGAAGTCGTACGCCGTCGATGCCACGTTCGATCTGAGCAAGACCGGCAAGATCTGCCTGCCGGTGCAGACGAGCGACGGGAAGAAGACGTACTGGCAGCAGGGCCCGGTGCCGTTCGGTACGACGAACCCGTCGCCGAACGCCCCGGCCACCCCTCTGCTGCTCGGCACCGACAACAAGCCGGTGGCACCCGGCGGTGACCAGCTGCCGAAGACCGGCCTGGGCAGCGAGGCGCTGCCGCTCGGCGCGGCGGGCGCGGCGCTGATCTCGGCGGGAGCGGCGGGGCTGTGGTGGGCCCAGCGGCGCCCGCGGGGGCGGCAGCAGGCCTGAGGACGACGAATGGGGCCGGGATGACGCGTGCGGCGTCCCGGCCCATTTCCCGGGGGCGGCGGCCACGAATCCGCTGAAAACCTGACGGCACTTGTCAGGTAATGCGGGCAGCATGCGTCGCATGAACGCCGTCGACAACATCGCAGACCAGGGCCGGCTCGTCCTCCGCCCCGGTGACGCCGGGTACGACGAGGAACTCGCCGGGTTCCAGACTGGTTTCACCCAGCGGCCCGCCGTGATCCACGCGGCCACCTCGGCGGACGACGTGGCCGCCGCGGTGACGTACGCGGCCTCCCGGGGTCTGCCGGTCGGCGTGCAGGCCACCGGGCACGGGCTGCCGGGCGCGGCGGAGGGCGGCGTCCTGATCACGACGAAACGGATGGACAAGGTGAGCGTCGACCCCGGGGCGGGCACGGTCCGCGTCCAGGCGGGCGTCCGCTGGGGCCAGGTCGTCGAGGCCGCCGAGCCGTACGGGCTGGCTCCGCTGAACGGCTCGGCGCCGAGCGTGGGCGCCGTCTCGTACACGCTGAGCGGCGGACTCGGCATCCTTGCACGGCAGTTCGGGTACGCGGCCGACCATGTGCGCACGCTGGACGTGGTCACGGCGGACGGCCGTCAGCGCCGGGTGACGCGGGAGTCGGACCCCGACCTGTACTGGGCGCTCCTCGGCGGCGGCCACAACTTCGGCGTCATCACCGAGCTGGAGATCGGCCTCGTACCGGTCGCGCGGCTGTACGGCGGCTCGCTCGCCTTCGACGGGGAACAGGTCGACCCGGCGGCCGTGGTGCGGGCGTACGAGCGCTGGACCCGGACCGTGCCGGACTCGCTGACCTCGTCGTTCGCGGCCGTGCCGTACCCGGACATCCCCGCGATGCCGCCGCAGCTGCGCGGGCGGTACGTCATCTCCGTACGCGTCGCGTACACGGGTGCGGCCGCCGAGGGGCAGCGGCTCGTCGCGCCGCTTTGGCAGATCGGCCCGGTGCTCGCCGACTCGCTGCGCGAGATGCCGTACGCCGAGAGCCACACCATCCACAGCGACCCGGACTTCCCGCACGCCTACTACGGGGACAGCGCGGTGCTGCGCGAGCTCGACCTCGACGCGGCGGCCGGGCTCCTCGCCCGCACCGGACCGGGCGCGTCCGCCATGTGCGTCGTGCAGATCAACCATCTGGGCGGGGCGCTCGCGCAGGATGCGCCGAACTCGGTGCCGCACCGCGAAGGGCAGTTCCTCGTACGGCTGTTGACCATGGCGGACCGGGACAAGGCCCGCGAGGTGCTCGACCCGGCCTTCGAGGGGCTCGCGCCGTGGACGATCGGGCGCGCGCTCAACTTCGCGTTCGGGGCGGGCGATCGCATGGAGGGGCTGTACGACGCCGCGACGCGCAAGAAGCTCGCCGGGCTGAAGTCGCAGTACGACCCGGCGAACCTCTTTCGCAGGAACTACAACATCACCGGCTGAACCGGCCTCGCGTCAGCGGTTGATGAACTTCCAGGCGGTGGGCAGCGCGCCCATCGCCAGGGCGGCCTTGAGGGCGTCACCGATCAGGAACGGCGTGAGGCCCGCCGCGATGGCGGCGCTCGCCGACATGCCGGTGGCCAGGGCCAGGTACGGGACGCCGATCGCGTAGATGATCGCCTCGCCCAGCAGCATCGTGCCCGCCATCCGCAGCACCGAGCGGTCGGCGCCGCGGCGGGCGAGGGCGCCCACGACGGTGGAGGCCAGCAGCATGCCGAGGATGTAGCCGAAGGACACGGTGGCACCGGAGGCACCGCCGGCGAACCACGGGACGCCGGCCAGGCCCAGCAGCGCGTACAGGGCGAGGGAGAACAGGCCCCGGCCGGCGCCGAGCGCCGTGCCGACGAGGAGCGCGGCGAAGGTCTGGCCGGTCACCGGCACCGGGGAGCCCGGCACGGGCAGCGAGATCTGGGCGGCCAGGCCGGTGAGGGCGGCGCCGCCGAGGACCAGGGCGGCGTCCCTGACGCGGGAGGCGGGGAGCAGGTCGGCGAGGACCTCTGCGGGGCGGGTGGTGGCAGCGGTGCTCATGGGGACTCCGGCGGGTGGGGCAGGCTGGGACACGGTGACGCTATCCCAGGGGCGCACGGGTGATCACCGTCAGTGGTCGACAAGGGGGGAACGGGTGGTTGGTGGGCTCCTTACAAAGAGTGCGGGGTACTCCTGGACGGGGGTGATGCTGGTCACTGAGGTGGGGGTGGGTGCGGCTGCCGGGCGGGGTTGCGTGGACTGTGGGGTCCCGCCAAAGGGTTCTCGCCCCCTCCGCCCCTACCCGTCCCGTCACTTGGGGGCTCCGCCCCCAAACCCCCGCTCCTCAAACGCCGGAGGGGCTGAATTGGCGTGAGGACGATTAGCGTTTGAGGACGAGCGTGGAGCGCGATACGGGGGTCTGGGGCGGAGCCCCAGGTAGTGGAGGAAAGAGGCCCTGGCAGGAACCCCCCGCGGCGCCTACCCTCGACGCATGGTTCCCCAGGCCCTGAACTTCGTGTCGCGTCGCTATGTCGACCTGCGACGCCAGGGCACGGCCACCTGTCGCCCGCCCATGTGAGGCGGGGCGGAGCGGATCCGGCTCGCCGAGACGAGACCACGGCGCAGTGTCGGACCAGCTCCCGAGGAAGATCCCCATGGCCAGTACCGCGGCACCACCACCCCTGACCACCCGACGCCGGGCCAGCGCCAGCGTCATCCTGCGGTCCGTGCTGGAGCACGGCCCGGTCGCGCGCAGCACCATCGCCCGGCTGACCGGCCTCTCCCCGGCATCGGTGACCGACTACTGCGCCCGGTTCGCCGAACTGGGTCTGATCCAGGAGGCCACCGCGCCCCGCCGCTCGAACGGCGTCGGGCGTCCACACGTACCGGTCGACCTCGACGACGCCCGGTTCCTGGTCGGCGGCGTGCACATCGCGGTGCCGTACACGACGGTCGCGCTGCTGGACCTGCGGGGCCGCGTCGTGGCGGAGAACCGTCTCAAGCACGAGCGCACCGAGCCGGGTCTCGTGCTGGCGAACGCCGCCGCCGGGCTCGGCGCGCTGCTGGCCGGCGCCCCCGGCCGTACGCCCCTGGGCGTGGGCGTGGCGACCGGCGGCTGGGTCGACGGTGACTCCGGCACGATCGTGGAGCACGCGCTGCTGGGCTGGCGTGATGTGGCCGTACGGGAGGTGATCGGGGCGCGCACGGGACTGCCGGTGCATGTGGACGGGCACGCCCGGGCGTTGGTCAACGGGGAGTGGCTGTTCGGGCGGGCCCGGGGCAGCCGGAGCGTGCTGCATCTGTTCGTCGGCAATGTGGTGGACGCCGCCTTCGCCACCCACGACCAGGTGCACTACGGCCCCCGCTCGCAGGCCGGCGCCATCGCCCATCTGCCGTTGGAGGGCGGCACGGAGCGGTGCGGCTGCGGCCGGACGGGGTGCCTGCAGGTCGAGCTGAGCGAGCGGACGCTGTGCCGGCGGGCGCGCGAGGAGGGTGTCATCGGTGGCGTGAACCCGATGCACGTGGTCGCCGCCGCGGCCGACGGTGACCCCGTCGCCGTACGGCTGTTGAAGGAGCGGTCCCGGATGGTCGGGCGGGCGGCTCGGCTGCTGCTCGACGTGCTCAACCCGGAGACCGTGGTCGTCACCGAGGTCGGCGCGATGTACCGGGAGGACTGCCTCGGCGCGCTGCGGCAGGCCGTGGGGCCCGAGCGGGCTTCGGCGGTCGTACCGACGAGTTTCCCGGATTCGGTGCTGGCCGTGGCGGGGGGATCGGTGGCCCTGGACGTGTTGTACCGGGATCCGCTGGGCTTCTCGGGTTCCTCGGCTTCCCCGCGCTCTTCGGCCACTTCGGGCTCCTCACCGGGGTGGAATTAATTCAGAAAGTCGGAATATTGACAGGGGTGGTATCCGGCCAGGAGCATCCTCTGCATGAGCAGCGCGCAGGACTTTTCGCCGGTGATCCGGTCGCGGCAGGACCGCGACCGGGCCGCTGGTGTCGCGCTGTCGCCGTCGCGGCAGGTTCCGCTCACCAAGTGCCGTGTCGTCGACCTGATGCGGGTCGCCCGCACGCTTTGTTGCTGACGGTCGCCGAGTACCGCTGAGTGCCGCCGACCGTGACCGGCTGACGCCGACTGCGGCTGATTGCCGCCGGCCGTTAGGGCGTTGACGCCACCGACCTTCTCGCCGCCGACTTCCCTGACGGTCACTCTGCCGTGGGCCGTCAACCGGCGATCAGTCATCCGGTGACGTACCGACGCTCACTCGCACCCTTTTGCCGCGCCCTGGGCGTGTGCCTCCTTACTGCGCGCGCATTTCCTTCCCGGTTTTCGCCCTGCCCGGAATTCCGCGCATTTCCGCCACTTGGAACCCCGGAGTCCTCCCATGCCTTCACCGTCCCCTTTCGCGTCCGGCGTCGACCGGCGACTGTTCCTGTCCTCCCTGCTCGGTGTGGCCGCCGCTGCCGGGCTGAGCGGCTGCGCCGGTGCCAGCAGCGCCGCGGACACCAAGTCCAAGGGAGCGGCGTCCGCCCCGCTGGCCGACAAGGTCCCCTCCGGTACGAAGCTCAAGATCGCCTCGTACCAGAACGTCCAGCAGCTCCAGTTCAAGCTCGCCGGACTGACTGATCTGCCCTTCACCGTCTCCAGCTGGGTGAACATCGGCGCCGGCCCCGATGTCATCAACGCGTTCCGGGCCAAGTCCCTGGACCTGGCCAACAACGCGGGCATTCCGCCGATCCAGGCGCACTACCAGGGCTTCGACGCCAAGATCGTCGCGATCAACATCACCCGCAAGCCCAACTACGTCTTCGCCACCAAGCCCGGCAGCGACATCAAGGACATCCAGGGCTTCAAGGGCAAGAAGCTCGCCTTCTCGCAGGGACAGGCGCAGGGCGTCGTCCTGCTGCGCGCCCTGAAGGCGGCCGGGATCAAGTACGGCGACGTCGACCTGGTACCGCTGACCAGCAACCAGTTCCTCACCGCGCTCCAGGCGGGCCAGGTGGACATCGCCCCGCTCGGCAACAGCCAGTCCCCGGCCTACCTGAAGCAGTACGGCCCCAAGGGCGCCCGCACCATCACCACCGACGTCGTGGACCTCCTCAACCTGCTCTGGGCGCCCACCTCCGTGCTGGCCGACTCGGCGAAGGCCGCCGCGGTCGCCGCGTACATCCCGCGCTGGGCGAAGGGCCAGGTGTGGACGTACGAGCACCCCGACACCTGGAACGAGGAGTTCTACGTGAAGACGCAGAACCTCACGCTCGGGCAGGCCCAGTCGATCACCAAGCTGGCCAACAAGCCGTTGTTCCCGCCGAGTTGGGGCGAGGCGATCAAGTGGGAGCAGGAGACCGCCGATCTGCTGGCGGAGGGCGGCTTCGTGAAGGCCTTCAAGGTCGACTCGCTCTTCGACCGGCGCTTCGAGGGCATCGCGGCCAAGGCCGTAGCGGCCGAGTATCGGAGGTGACGGCCATGACCACCACCGCAACGGCACCCGCCGTCTCCGGAGCCACCGAGGACGTGCCCTCGGTACTACGCCGGACCAGGCGCCGCGGTCTGGCCCCCGGCAAGCGCCTGCCCGCATCCCGCCTCATCGGCCCGGCGCTCTTCTTCGCCCTGTGGGCCGTCGCGTCCGCCGCCGGGCAACTGGATCCCGGCGCGATTCCCGCTCCCTGGACGGTCCTGAAGACCGCCGGTCATCTGTGGAGCGACGGCACGCTCTCCAAGGATGTGCTGACGTCCCTGGAGCGGGCCGGATACGGGTTCGCCCTCGGGCTCACCGCCGGAGTGACACTGGCGCTCGCCGCCGGGCTCAGCCGGATCGGTGAGGCGCTGATCGACGGGACGGTGAACCTCAACCGGGCGATCCCGACCCTCGGTCTGATCCCGCTGTTCATCCTCTGGCTGGGCATCGGCGAGACCTTCAAGATCGCGATCATCGCCATCGTCGTCTACATCCCGATCTATCTGAACCTGCACGCCGCCCTGTCCGGAATCGACCACCGCTACGTCGAACTCGCCGAGGTCCAGGGTCTTTCGAGGCTCCGGTTCATCCGGGAGATCGTCATCCCCGGCGCGCTGCCCGGCTTCTTCGTCGGGCTGCGGCTCGGGGTGACCGGCTCCTGGCTGTCCCTGGTCGTGCTGGAGCAGATCAACGCCACCAGCGGACTCGGCTACATGATGTTCCAGGCCCAGAACTACGGCCAGAGCGATGTCATCCTCGTCGGCCTGCTGATCTACGGCGTCTTCGGACTCGTCTCCGACAGCGCGGTCCGTCTCATCGAACGGAGGGTGCTGTCGTGGCGACGCACACTCAGCAACTGACCCGGCCGACGGTTCAACTCCGCGGCCTGACCCGCTCCTTCGACGGCCGTAGGGTCCTCGACGGCATCGATCTCGACCTCCCGGCGGGCCAGTTCACGGCCCTGCTCGGCCACAGCGGCTCCGGCAAGAGCACCCTGCTGCGCGCCATCGCCGGCCTCGACCACAACGTCACCGGCAGCGGCCAGCTCACCGCCCCGCAGCGGGTCTCCGTCGTCTTCCAGGACTCCCGGCTGCTGCCCTGGCGCCGCGTCCTCGACAACGTACTGCTCGGCACGGACGGCAAGGAGGCGGCCGGGAAGGGCCGTTCCGCCCTCGCCGAGGTGGGCCTCGCGGGACGCGAGCGGGCCTGGCCCAACGAGCTGTCCGGCGGTGAGGCGCAGCGTGCCGCGCTCGCCCGTTCCCTCGTCCGTGAGCCCGAACTCCTGCTGGCCGACGAGCCGTTCGGCGCTCTGGACGCGCTCACCCGGATCCGGATGCATGTCCTGCTGCGCCAGCTCTGGGAGCGGCACCGACCCTCCGTCCTGCTCGTCACGCACGACGTGGACGAGGCGATCGTGCTCGCCGACCGGGTGCTCGTGCTCGACCAGGGCCGTATCGGCCTCGACCTGACCATCGACCGCCCGCATCCCCGCTCGTACCGCGATCCGCTGCTCGGCGAGTACCGCGAGCGCCTGCTCACCGCCCTCGGTGTCACGGCGGACGTGGAAGACGGCGTCACGCAGAACGTCGCCGAGGGCGTCGCAGAGAAGAACGTCACGGAGGACCACCAGTGACCACCCCGCGCCAACTCCACCTCAACGCCTTCCTGATGAACACCGGCCATCACGAGGCCTCGTGGCGGCTGCCGGAGAGCGACCCGCACGCTCACGTCGAGCTGGCCCACTACGTCCACCTCGCCCGCATAGCCGAACGCGGCACCTTCGACTCGCTCTTCCTCGCCGACGGCCCGGTCCTCTTCAACAGCGTCGGCCAGCGCCCGTCCGGCACCCTGGAGCCCATCACCCTACTGACGGCGCTGGCCACCGCCACCGAGCACATCGGCCTGATCGCCACCGCCTCCACCTCCTACAACTCCCCCTACAACCTGGCCCGCAGATTCGCCTCCCTGGACCACATCAGCGCCGGACGGGCCGGCTGGAACATCGTCACCACCGCCGGTGCGGAGGCCGCCCGCAACTTCGGTCTCGAGGACGAGCCCGCCCACGCCACCCGGTACGAGCGCGCCGCCGAGTTCCTCGACGTGGCGCTCAAGCTCTGGGACAGCTGGGAGGACGACCTCGTCGTCGCCGACAAGGCGGCCGGTGTCTGGGGCGACGAGGACAAGATCCATCCGGCGCGTCACAAGGGGACGTACTTCAGTGTCGAAGGCGCCCTCAACGTGCCGCGCACACCGCAGGGTTACCCGCTCCTCGTCCAGGCGGGCTCGTCGCAGGACGGCAAGCGGTTCGCGGCGCGGTACGCGGAGGCGGTCTTCACCGCCCAGCAGACCCTCAAGGACGCGCAGGACTTCTACGCCGACCTCAAGGCCCGTACGGTCGCGGCGGGCCGGGACGCCGACCACATCAAGATCCTGCCCGGCATCGTCCCGGTCATCGGTTCGACCGAGGCGGAGGCACGCGCACACGAACGTGTCCTCGAGGACCACATCGTGTACAAGCACGGCCTCGACCGTCTCGAACACCTCCTCCACCTGGAGCCGGGCACCCTCGACCTCGACGCGGAGCTGCCCGCACAACTCCCTCCGGAGAGCGCCATCGAGGGCGCCAAGAGCCGCTACACCCTCGTCGTGGAGCTCGCCCGGCGCGAGCGGCTCACCGTCCGCGCGCTCATCGGCCGGCTCGGCGGCGGGCGCGGGCATCTGACCTTCGCCGGCACGCCCGAGCAGGTCGCCGACGCGATCGAGGAGTGGTTCCGGCTGGGCGCGGCCGACGGCTTCAACATCATGCCCGCTGTGCTCCCGTCCGGTCTTGACCTCTTCGTCGACCACGTCGTACCGATCCTGCGCGCCCGGGGCCTGCTGCGTCAGGAGTACGGCCCCCGGCAGACCCTGCGGGAGAGATACGGCCTCCCGCGCCCCGCCAACCAGTACGCCACCCCGGCACTCGCCACCCGCTGAAAGGACTCGCCATGCCCGACATCGAGATCCAGAAGGTCACCGCGCACATAGGCGCCCGGATATCCGGCGTCGACATCGCCAAGCCCCTCGACGACGAGACCGTCGCCGCCCTGCGCGCCGCACTCAGCGAGCACAAGGCCCTGGTCTTCGACGCGGTCGACCTGGACGACGAGGGCCAGCAGGCCTTCGCCCGGCAGTTCGGCGACCTCACCACCGCCCACCCCACGGTGCCCGCCGTGGACGGCGCCCCGAACGTGCTCCCCGTCGACAGCGAGCGCGGCCGGGCCAACCACTGGCACACCGACGTCACCTTCGTCCTCAACCCGCCGCAGGCCAGCACCCTGCGCAGCATCACCATCCCGCCGTACGGCGGCGAGACGCTCATCGCCAACTCGGCGGCCGCCTACCGCGACCTGCCCGAACCCCTCCGCGCGCTCGCCGACACCCTGTGGGCCGAGCACACCAACGACTACGACTACGCGGTGCCGGACGAGGCGATCGGCGAGGAACAGGCCGCGCAGCGCGCCCAGTTCACCTCCATCAAGTACCGCACCGCCCACCCGGTCGTCCGGGTCCATCCGCTGACCGGCGAGCGCGGGCTGTTCATCGGCGGGTTCGCGCAGCGGATCCTGGGCCTGTCGGTGGGCGAGTCCCGCAAGATCCTCGACCTGCTCCAGGCGTATGTCACCCGGCCGGAGAACATCCTGCGCTGGCGCTGGTCCCCCAACCAGCTGGTCCTGTTCGACAACCGCATCACCCAGCACTACGCCATCGACAACTACGACGGGCTGCCGCGCCGGCTGCACCGCGTGACCGTCGCCGGTGACGTGCCGGTCGGCATCGAGGGCAAGGAGAGCTACTCGATCGCCGGGGACGCCTCGCACTACACGTCGGTCGCGTAACCGCCTCCTTACGCTCCGCACCCTGCGTGTCCGCATACTGGGCAGCTTCTCCTCCTGAACGGAGAGGCTGCCCAGACTGTGGGCGTTTTTGCCCACTCGCACGTAAGGGACCACCCGCTCTCATGTCCCGCACCACCTCCGACACCCCACCCGCCACGGACTCCCTCCCCCAGCTCTCCCACGGCCTCAAGCAGCGCCACCTCTCGATGATCGCCCTCGGCGGTGTGATCGGCGCGGGCCTGTTCGTCGGATCCGGCGCGGGGATCGCCGCCGCCGGTCCTTCGATCGTCATCGCGTACGCCGTCTCCGGTCTGCTCGTCATGCTGGTGATGCGGATGCTCGGCGAGATGTCGGCCGCGTATCCGTCATCCGGTTCCTTCTCCGCCCATGCCGAGCGGGCGATCGGGCCGTGGGCGGGCTTCACCGCCGGCTGGGCCTTCTGGGTCCTGCTCTGCACGGCCGTCGGCCTGGAGGGCATCGGCGCCGCGAAGATCGTCACCGGCTGGCTGCCCGGCACGCCCGAGTGGGCGTGGGTGGCTCTCTTCATGCTGGTGTTCTGCATCGCGAACCTCGCCGCCGTGAAGAACTTCGGCGAGTTCGAGTTCTGGTTCGCGGCGCTGAAGGTGGGTGCGATCAGCCTGTTCCTGGTGCTGGGCGTGCTGGCCATCGCCGGCGTGCTGCCGGGCACGGACTCCCCGGGCACCTCGAACCTCACCGGCGAAGGAGGCTTCCTGCCGAACGGCAGCGAGGGGCTGGTCATCGGCCTGCTCGCGTCGGTGTTCGCGTACGGCGGTCTGGAGACGGTGACGATCGCGGCGGCCGAGTCGGACAACCCGGTGCAGGGCGTCGCCCGGGCCGTACGCACCGCCATGTGGCGCATCGCGCTGTTCTACATCGGCTCGATGGCGGTCATCGTCACGCTCGTCCCGTGGAACTCCGCGGAGGTCGTCGAGAAGGGCCCGTACGTCGCCGCCCTCGACCATCTCGGCATCCCCGGCGCCGCGCAGCTGATGAACGTGGTGGTGCTGGTGGCCCTGCTGTCGGCCATGAACGCCAACGTCTACGGCGCCTCGCGCATCGCGTACTCCCTGGTGGAACGCGGACAGGGCCCGAAGACGCTGGGCAGGGTCTCGTCCGGTGTGCCCCGGGTCGCGGTTCTCGCCTCCTGCGTCTTCGGTTTCGTGTGCGTCGTCCTCAGCTACTGGCGCCCGACCGACGTCTTCCCGTGGCTGCTGAACATGATCGGCGCGGTGATCCTGGTCGTCTGGATCTTCATCGCGGTCTCACAGCTGCGGCTGCGGCGCCGGCTGGACCGCGAGGCGCCGCAGAAGCTGGTCGTCCGGATGTGGGCGTTCCCGGTGCTCACCTGGGTCGCGCTGGCGGGCATGGTGGCGATCTTCGTCCTGATGGCCCGGGAGCCGGACACGCGGGTGCAGCTGTACTCGACGGGCGGGATGACGCTGTTCCTGGCGGCGGTCGGCTACGCCCGGCAGCGGGCGAGCGCCCGCGCCTGACCCGGTCGCCGAAGGGCCCTGGCGCGAAGGACGGTTTCGCGCGAGGGCCCTTTCGCGTGCCCGGGCACGCACACTCCACTCTCTTGCTGCTAGCGTGCACTTGCAAGTTGTTTGCAATAAAGAGGTCGGAGGGGACCTGCCATGCCCGTCTACACACTCCCTGAACTGCCGTACGACTACTCCGCGCTCGCCCCCGTGATCAGCCCCGAGATCATCGAGCTGCACCACGGCAAGCACCACGCGGCCTATGTGAAGGGCGCCAACGACACCCTGGAGCAGCTCGCCGAGGCGCGGGACAAGCAGTCGTGGGGCGCGGTCAACGGCCTGGAGAAGAACCTGGCCTTCCATCTCTCCGGCCACGTCCTGCACAGCATTTACTGGACGAACATGACCGGGAACGGGGGCGGTGAGCCGCTGGCCGCGGACGGGCTGGGCGACCTCGCGGACGCCATCACGGAGTCGTTCGGCTCCTTCGCCGGGTTCAAGGCCCAGCTGACCAAGGCTTCCGCGACCACGCAGGGCTCCGGGTGGGGCGTACTCGCGTACGAGCCGCTGAGCGACCGCCTCGTCGTCGAGCAGATCTACGACCACCAGGGCAACGTGGGCCAGGGCTCGGTACCCATCCTCGTCTTCGACGCCTGGGAGCACGCCTTCTACCTCCAGTACAAGAACCAGAAGGTCGACTTCGTCGAAGCGATGTGGCAGGTCGTCAACTGGCAGGACGTGGCGCGGCGTTACGAAGCGGCCAAGTCCCGTGCGAATGTGTTGCTGACGACCCCCTGAGGCAGGTATGAAACGTCCTGCTCGTGATCGTCTTCTCACCCTTCACGTGGCAGGCGGATGAAAGGAAAGCCCCCGCGAGGACGTGACTCGCGGGGGCTTTCCCCTTTACCGTTACGCACACGGCACGTTGAGGGACAGCAGGGCGACGGAGCCATCCTGTATCCGCAGTTCGGTGACGGCCGCGTTGCGCAGCTGGGGGAAGACGCGGCGGTACTCACTCAAAGGGATGGACAGGAGCGAGCAGAGGACCAGGCGGAGCAGGGTGTTGTGGGCGACGACCAGGACGCGTTCGCCGCGGTGGGCGGCGGCGATGCGGCGCAGGGCGCCCGAGCCGCGGGCCGCGGCGGTGCGGGGGTCCTCCGCCTCGGGGAAGGGGTACGACACCGGATCCGCCCGGAACGCCTTCGCGCGCTCGGGGTTCTCGGCCTCGAACTCGGCGAGGGTACGGCCCTCCACGACCCCGAAGTCGCATTCCCGCAGGGCGGGTTCGCGGTGCGGGGAGAGGCCGAGGGCGCGGCAGGCGGGGTCGGCGGTGGCGACGGCGCGGGAGACGGTCGAGGTCCAGATCGCGTCGACCGGGTGCGCGGCGGCCCAGCGGCCCAGGGCCTGCGCCTGAGCGCGGCCCTCGTCGGTGAGCGGGACGTCGCTCACGCCGGCGTAACGGTTCTCGGCGTGCCAGACGGTCTGCCCGTGCCGGGCCAGCAACAGGGTCGTGCTCGTCGTCCTCATGAGGCCGCAGTATCCAGGTCGAGGCGGGCCCGCGCGTGCGCGGCGACGGGTTCCGGGAGCCAGCCGCGCCGCTCGAGTTCGCCGACCAGGCGGGCGTACGGGTCGGCGAAGAGTGCCGTACGGGCGGGGCGGGGTTCGAGGACCGTACGGACGCGGACCATGCGTGCGGCGGCGTCCTCGAGGGTCGGGGCTGCGCCCGTGCCGTAGGCGGCCAACGCGGCCATTCCCAGGGCGGGTTCGGTCTGTACGGGGACGCGGGCCGGGCGGCCGAGGATGTCGGCGCGGAGCTGGTTCCAGTACGGGCTGCGGGCGGCGCCGCCGGTGAAGGTGAGCGGGCCGTCCATGGGTGCGCCGAGGAAGTGCAGGGTGTCCAGGCAGAGGCGCTCCGTGTAGCCGACGCCCTGCAGCAGGGCGGCCCACAGGTCGGCGTCCGACGCGGGTTTGCCGACGACGAAGGCGGCGGCGTCGGGGGCGAGGAAGGGAAAGCGTTCGCCGGGTGAGGCCAGCGGGTAGGCGATGACGGACGCGGGTTCGTGAGCCTGCGCCGCCTGGTCCAGGGCGGCGGGCGAGGCGTCCGGGAAGTACCCGGCGAGCGCGCCCGCACCGACACTCGACGCCCCGCCCGGCAGCCAACTCCCCTCCGGGGCACGGTGGTTGTAGACCACGCCGGTCGCGTCCCGCACCGGCCGCGACGCGGCGCCCTTGAGGACGAGCGTCGTCCCGAGCACCGAGTTCCAGGAGCCCTCGCGCAGGGCGCCGGAAGCGATCTGTGCCGCGCAGCCGTCGGTCATCCCGGCGACGACCGGCGTACCGACGGGGATACCGGTCCGCTCGGCGGCGTCCGCGCAGACCTCACCGATACGGCTTCCGGGACGCACGACGTCGGGCAAGAGGCCACGGGGCAACCCGAGTTCGGCGAACACGGTGTACGGCCAGGCCTCGCGCTCCAGGTCGTAGGCGGTCTTGAGGGCGTGACTGGAGTCGGTGGGCACGGGATGCCCGGCAAGCCGGGTGGTGATCATGTCGGCCTGGTGGGCCAGGCGAGCGCCGGGCCGGGGGCGCACCCGGCCGCCGGACCCGGCTCCCGCGAGCGAGCCGCCGCCCGCGCTTTCGAGCGCACCATCACCCGCACGCACCATCGCACCATCACCCGCACGCCCGAGCGCACCATCCCCCGCGCGCCCCAGCACACCGTTCCCTCCGCTCCCCAGCACACCATCCCCCACGCTCCCCAGCGCACCGTCCCCCACGGTCCCCAGCGCACCGCCTCCCACGCTCCCGAGCGCACCGCCGCCCGCCCGGTACTCGCGGACCAGCCACAGCGCCTTCGGCAGGCCCCAGCTGTTCTGCACCAGCAGCCCGGCCTCGCGGGCCCGTGCCGCGTCCTGCGCCGCGCGCCCGTCGTCGTACATCAGGCCCGGTGTCAGCGGGCGCCCCGAGCCGTCCATGAGCAGCACCGTGCCGGACGTGGCGCACACCGCGAGGCCCCCGACGCGCACCCGCGATCGCCCGGCGAGGGCCGCCCGGGACGCCGTGCACACCGCGTCCCACCAGTCCCCCGGATCTTGTTCGTGCCGCACCCCGGTCCGCCGCCCCCGCAGCGGAGCGACCCCGGACCCAAGGACCGTGCCGTCGCCCGTGGCGAGCAGGACGCGGACGCTCTGCGTGCCCAGGTCGATCCCCAGCCAAGCGTCGCCGTCGCCCCCGGTCCGGCCCTTCCCCGCGGCCCCTTCGTGCGCCATCCGGACCTCCCACGCATCGCACCACAGACTGTGAACTTCTCACTCTGCCCCGAGATTTTCACTTGCGCGAGGGATTGACGGTCAACCCCGGCCGTTACACCCTCTGTTAACGAGTCGACCCAACGTGTTAACCGGACCGGACCGAACCGACGTGGAGGTCACGGATGGACATGCACGTGCACGACCGCCGACACTTCCTCGCGCTGGCCGCCGCCGCGGCCTCCGGCCCGCTGCTGACCGCCTGCGGCGCCGGGTTCGGCGGGGACGACAAGAAGAACGACGGGTCGGCCGCCGCCGACGTCACCGGATCCTTCGACTGGAAGCGGGAGAAGGGCAGGAAGATCAAGGCGCTGCTGAACAAGCACCCGTACACGGACGCCCTGATCGCCGACCTCAAGGCGTTCACCGCGAAGACCGGCATCGAGGTCGAGTACGACGTCTTCCCCGAGGACAACTACTTCGACAAGCTCACCGTGGACCTGTCCAGCGGGCGCGCCTCGTACGACGTCTTCATGCTCGGCGCCTACATGGTGTGGCAGTACGGGCCGCCGGGCTGGCTGGAGGACCTCGGCCCGTGGATGCACAACTCCTCGGCCACCGGCGACGAATGGGACCAGGCCGACTTCTTCCCCAACCTCCTCCAGGCCGACCAGTGGTCGCTGAAGGCGGGCGCGCCGCTCGGACAGGGCGGCCAGTACGCGCTGCCGTGGGGCTGGGAGACGAACGTCGTCGCGTACAACACGGATGTCTTCAAGAAACTCGGTCTCAAACCGGCGGAGAGCTTCGAGGAGTTACGGGAGCTGGCGTCCGTCATCAAGAGGAAGGCGCCCGGCGCCGGATTCGACGGCATGTACGGCATCGCGGTGCGCGGATCGAGGAGCTGGGCGACCATCCACCCCGGCTTCATGACGATGTACGCGCGCAACGGGCTGAAGGACTTCGCGGTCACCGACGGCAAGCTCAAGCCCGCCATGAACACCCCGGAGGCCATCGCCTTCACCCAGGACTGGGCGGACATGGTCAAGCGGGGCGGCCCGCCGTCGTGGACGTCGTACACCTGGTACCAGTGCTCCAGCGACCTCGGCGCGAAGAAGGCCGGGATGCTCTTCGACGCGGACACGGCCGCCTATTTCCAGGCGGTGGCGGGCGCCAGTCCGGCGTCCGGGAAGATCGCCTTCCACCCGGGTCCGAAGGGGCCCGACGGATCGCTGGCCACCAACATGTGGATCTGGTCCCTCGGCATGAACGCCAGGAGCGAGAAGAAGTCCGCCGCCTGGCTGTTCCTGCAGTGGGCCACGGGCAAGGAGCATCTGCGCAAGGGCGCGCTCCAGTACAACCACATCGACCCGGTCAGGAAGTCGATCAGCCAGGACGGCGCGTACAAGGACAAGATGAAGCATCTCGAGGGCTTCATCGACACCTTCGAGACCGTGGTCGACCAGACGAAGATCCAGTTCACGCCGCAGGCACAGTTCTTCGACGCGACGACGAGCTGGGCCGCCTCCCTCCAGGAGATCTACGGGGGCAAGAACGCGAAGTCCGTACTCAACGGGCTGGCAAGCGACCTGGCCTCCAAGGTGGGTTGAGGCCGATGACCTCGTTGACAGAGACCGGCCACGGGGCGGCCTCACGCGAGGAGGGCACGCGGCGGGTACGGGCCGTCCCGCGCTGGCGGCGCGGGCTGCGCCCGTACCTGCTGATCGTGCCCGCGCTGCTGCTGACCGGCGGAATCCTGTACCCCTTCGGACTCGGCCTCTACTACACGCTGTTCGACTTCTCGGCGAGCAAACCGCGGCCGGACATGGTGGGCTTCGACAACTACCGGACGGTCTTCACCCAGGAGGCCTTCTGGAACTCGGCGTGGGTGACGGTCCTGTACGCGGTCGGCGCGGCGGCGGTCGAGACCGTACTCGGCGTGGCGGTCGCCCTGCTGCTGCACCGCTCGTCCCTCGTCGGCCGGATTCTGGAGAAGATCCTCATCCTGCCGCTGATGATCGCGCCGGTGATCGCCGCGATCATGTGGAAGCTGATGCTCCAGCCGTCGGTGGGCGTCATCAACCACCTGCTCAAGCCGTTCGGGCTGGGCGGTGTGCAGTGGACGGACACCCCGACCGGCGCCCTGCTGTCGTCGATCGCCGTGGACGTGTGGGTCTACACGCCGTTCGTGGCGATCCTGGCCCTGGCCGGGCTGCGCTCGCTGCCCACCTCGCCCTTCGAGGCGGCGGCGGTGGACGGGGCGCGCTGGTGGTACACCTTCCGGCGGCTCACACTGCCGATGCTGTGGCCGTATGTGCTGGTCGCGGTGATCTTCCGGTTCATGGACTCGCTGAAGGTGTTCGACATCATCTACGCCCTCACCGAGGGCGGCCCCGGCGACTCCACGGTGGTGCTGCAGATCCGCGCCTATCTGGAGGCGATCCGCTTCCAGCGGTACTCGTTCGGGATCAGCTACACGATCGTGCTGTGGGCCGTGGTCTATCTGGCGGCGATGGTGCTGGTGCGGCATCTGGGCAAGATCCAGCGGCGGGCCGCGGAGGTGACCAAATGAGCGGGCGTTCAAGGCTGTGGGGGTGGCTCGCGGATGCCGCCCTCATCCTCTACTTCGTCTTCGCGCTGTTCCCGATCGCCTGGATGGTGATCCTCTCCCTCAAACCCGCCGACCAGCTCTTCAGCACCTATTTCTCCTTCACCCCGACCCTCGACTCGTACAGGACGGTGCTCGGCGACAGCGAGGGGATCCCCTTCGTGCGGTTCTTCGTCAACAGTCTCGTGGTGTCGGTGGGCGCGGTGGCGCTGTCGCTCGTGGTGGGCCTCCCGGCGGCGTACGCGTCGGCGCGCTGGCGGTTCAAGGGCTCCGAGAACCTGATGTTCACGCTGCTGTCGTTCCGCTTCGCACCCGAACTCACCGTGATCATCCCGCTGTTCGTGCTGTACCAGAAGCTGGGACTCTTCGACACGTACGTCGGCATGGTGTGGGTGCTGCAACTCGTCACCCTGCCGCTGATCGTGTGGATCATGCGGTCGTACTTCGCCGATCTGACACCGGAGCTGGAGCAGGCGGCGCTGCTTGACGGCTACACCCGCAAGCAGGCCTTCTTCAAGGTCGCCCTCCCCCTGGTCAAGCCCGGGATCGCGGCCGTGTCGCTGCTCGCCTTCATCTTCGCCTGGAACAACTTCGTCTTCCCTCTCATCCTCACCTCCTCCCAGGCACAGACCGTGACCGTGGGCGCGCTGTCCTTCCTCGGCGGGGACCGGCCCAAGTACAACCTCACGGCCGCCGCCGCGCTCGTCTCCGTCGTTCCGCCGCTGCTGCTCGCGCTGACGATCCAGCGGTATCTGGTGCGAGGGCTGTCGTTCGGGGCGGTGAAGTCATGAGCACGGCCATCGCGCTGCGCGGGATCCACAAGACGTACGGGAAGAACACGGCCCTCGACGGGCTCGAACTGGAGGTGTCGGAGGGCGAGTTCTTCTGTCTGCTCGGCCCGTCGGGGGCGGGCAAGACGACCACGCTGAAGACGGTGGCGGGACTCGAAGAGCCGGACTCCGGGAGGGTCGAGCTCGACGGCACGGACATGACCGGCGTCGAGCCGTACGACCGGGGCGTGGCCATGTGCTTCGAGAGCTACGCCCTCTATCCGCACCGCTCCGCCTACGACAACCTCGCCTCCCCGCTGCGCTCGCCCCGGTACAGGCTGCCGGCGGCCGAGGCCCGCGACCGGATCGGCGCCATCGCGGAGCTCCTCGGCATCAGCGGCCTGTTGGACCGCCCGGTCGGCCAGCTGTCCAACGGGCAGCGGCAGCGGATCGCGCTCGGCCGGGTGCTCGTGCGGCCCGCCCGAGCCTTCCTCCTCGACGAACCGCTCTCCCACCTCGACGCCAAGCTCCGCCAGTCGATGCGCGCCGAACTCAAGGCGATCGGCGCCGTGCAACACACCACCACGCTGTACGTCACCCACGACTCCGTGGAGGCGCTGGCGCTCGGCGACCGGATCGGGGTCATCCGGGACGGCCGGATCGTTCAGACCGGGACGCGCGAGGAGATCTGGTACCAGCCCTGCGACACCGAGGTCGCGCGGGCCTTCGGGCGGCCCCGGATCAATCTGCTGCCGGGCACGGTGACGGACGGCGGAGCCTTCCGGTCGAGGGACGGGGCGGTCGAGCTGCCGGTCGGCGCACAGGCCTCGCCCGGCACGGACGTGCTGGTCGGCGTACGTCCGCGTGATCTCGTCCTCGAGGGCGAGGGCCACGAGCTGGCCGGCAGCGTCTATGTCACCGAGGTGCTCGGGCGGGCCGTCGAGGTCACGGTCCGGCTCGGCGAGCAGCACGTCTCGCTCGTCGCGCCCCGGGCCGACGCGACACACCTGCGCCCCGACGATCCGGTACGGCTGACGGTCCGGCCTGAGAACCTGCTGCTGTTCGAGGCCGACCGGCCAGAGCGTCCAGGACGAAGGATCGGGCGATGAGCAGCAGCAACACCGGTGGCACAGCACAGGGACCCGCGGTTCGGCAGGCCGCCATGGCCGAGCAGGTGCTGGCCGACGGATCGGCGACCGCGGCCGAGCTGGCCGAACGCTTCGGGGTGAGCCTGATGACGATACACAGGGACCTCGACGAGCTCGAACGGCAGGGAATCGTACGGAAGTTCAGGGGTGGGGTGACCGCGCAGCCGTCCGGGGTCTTCGAGTCGAACGTCCAGTACCGGCTGAAGACGATGCGCCCGCAGAAGGCGGCCGTCGCCGAGCGGGCGCTGAAGCTGATCGAGCCCGGCATGGCGGTCCTGCTCGACGACTCGACGTCCGCGCTGGAGATGGCGCGCGGGCTCAGGGCCGGCGAGATCACCCCGCTCACGGTGGTCACCAACTTTCTGGAGGCGATCAATCTGCTCGCCGACCGGCGCGGCATCCATCTGATGGCCCTGGGCGGCGACTACGACCCGCTGCACTCCTCCTTCCTCGGGGTGTCCTGCGTGGAGGCGGTGCAGTCGCTGCGCGTCGACGTGTGCTTCGCCTCCACGTCGGCGGTCTTCGGCGGGTACGCCTACCACCAGGAGCAGCACATCGTGTCCGTGAAGCGCGCCATGCTCGACTCGGCCGCCCGCAACGTCCTGCTGCTCGATCACACGAAGCTCGGCCGGGTCGCGCTGCACCGCGTCGTCCCGCTGTCCCGCTTCGACCTCGTCCTCGTAGACGACGGGGCACCGGCCGAGGCGCTGCGCGACCTCGATGAGCACAAGGTCCCGTACGAGGTGTGCGCCACCTGACGTACCACCAGAAGGAGTGCTGGATGGCCGAGTTGGAGCTGCGCGAGCTGCGCAAGACGTACCGGTCCCGGGGCCGCCCGGCGGTGGACGCGGTGCGTGGCATCGACCTGGGGCTGCGCTCCGGCGAACTGCTGGGCCTGCTGGGCCCCTCCGGATGCGGCAAGTCCACCACACTGCGCATGATCGCGGGCCTGGAGACGGTGACGGGCGGCGACATCCTGGTGAGCGGCGCCTCCGTCGTCGACCGGCCCGCCCAGTCCCGCAACATCGGGGTCGCCTTCGAGAACTACGCGCTGTATCCGCCGCTGAGCGTCGCCGAGAACCTGGCGTTCGGGCTGAAGGCGCGCGGCCGGGGGAAACGCGGGGATGTCGCCCGCAAGGTCGCCGAGATCGCCGAGCGCGTCGATCTCACGGAGATCCTCCAGGCCCGGCCCGCCGGACTGTCCAGCGGCCAGAAGCAGCGTGTCGCCCTCGCCCGGGCCCTCGTCCGCGAGCCCGACGTCCTCCTCCTCGACGAACCGCTCTCCCACCTCGACGCGGCCCAGCGTGACACGACCCGCCGGGAACTCAAGCGCATCCAGCGGGACTTGGGCCACACCACGATCCTGGTCACACACGACCAGGAGGAGGCGCTCTCCCTCGCCGACCGAATCGCCGTGATGAAGGACGGCGTCATCCAGCAGCTCGGTACGCCGTACGAGGTCTACGACAGCCCGGCCAACGTCTTCGTCGCCGATTTCGTCGGGGAGCCCGCGATCAATCTGCTGCCGGGGATCTCGGCGGGCGACGGTCACGCACGGCTCTCCGAGACGGTGAGTTTCGCGCTGCCGGTGAAGGTGGCGGAAGGGCGCGAGATCGTGGTCGGCATCCGGCCGGAGGATCTGCGACTGACCGGCGAGGGCGGGATCCCGGCCCGGGTCAGTGCCCACGAGCCGCTTCTGGAGTCGGGCATCGCGACCCTGGCCCTGGCAGGAGTCGTACGACCGCTCGTCGTCCTCACCGATCCCGAGGTGCGCCTCGCGCGGGACGAGCGGGTCCGGGTGGCCGCCGATCCCGGCCTCACCCATGTCTTCGACGCCGAGACGGGAGACTCCCTTCGATGACCGTTCCCGTGAGTGTGGTGGCCGCCGGCGACCACTTCGTCCTGCCGTCGCTGATCTCGGCGGCGCTCCGCACCGAACTGGGCGAACGTCCTTTCACCGTCCACGAGTTGACGCTCGGCTGGCCGCTGGAACCCTTCGGCCGGGTCGCCGAGGTGGAGGAGGCCAGCGACGCCGAGGACGAGCTGATCGAGGCGCTCGCCGACGCGGACGTCCTGGTCACCCAGATGGGCCCGGTGACCGAGCGTGTGCTCGCCGCCGCACCCCGGCTGCGTCTGGTGGTCGTCTGCCGGGGCGGCCCGGTGAACGTCAATCAGGAAGCGGCCCGCGCGCACGGCGTACGGGTGTGTTTCGCGCCGGGCCGCAACGCCGCCGCCACCGCCGAGTTCACCGTCGGCCTGCTCCTCGCCGCGCTGCGCCGCATCCCGCAGGCCCACGATCTCCTGGCCCGGCAAGGCAATTGGGGCGGCGGCGCGACGTACTACACCTACCAGCACAGCGGTCTCGAACTCGAGGACCTGCCGGTCGGGCTGGTCGGCTACGGGGCCGTCGGCAGCCGGGTCGCGCGTGCGCTCGGCGCGTTCGGGGCGCGGGTCATGGTGTACGACCCGTATGTGCGTGGCGAGGTGCATGGGCTGCGGGTCGGCTCCCTCGACGAACTCCTCGGCCTGTCCCGGGTGGTCAGCCTGCACGCCCGGCTCACCCCCGAGACACGCGGGCTGATCGGCGCCCGCGAACTGGGACTGCTGCCACCCGGCGCCGTCCTGGTGAACGTGGCGCGCGGCCCGCTCGTCGACGAGGCCGCGCTGTGCGAGGCGCTGAAGAGCGGGCAGCTCTCGGCGGCGGCACTCGACACCTACGAGCGGGAGCCGGTGCCGCCGGACTCCCCCCTCTTCGACCTCGTCGAGACCGGACGACTGGTGATGACACCGCACTTGGGCGGTGCCAGCCGTGCCGTGGCCGAAAAGGCCGCCCGGATCGCGGCGGCCGAGGTGGGCCGCTGGACACGCGGCGAACCGCTGGCACACTGCCTCGACTGAGGGCGGCGGGATGGGACGAAATTGAGCCGAGCTGAGGGAGCCGGGCATGTACGTCGGTATCGATGTGGGCACGTCCATGGTGAAGGCCGCCGCCTTCGACGACGCGGGCCGCGAACTGGCCGTACGGGCACGGCCCGTTGACCTCACCATCCGCGGCGGCCTGGTCGAGCAGGACATGGAGGAGGTGTACGCGGCGGTGGTCGCCGTACTCTCCGAGCTGACCGCCGCCGTACCGGGCCCCGTCGAGCTCGCCGGGCTCACCGGGCAGGGCGACGGGGTGTGGCTTGTCGACGAGGCGGGCCGGCCGGTGCGTCCCGCCGCGTCCTGGATGGACGGCCGGGCGCACGAGCTGGTGGACCAGTGGCTCGCGGACGGCACCTTCGAGACGGTCTTCCGGCGCACCGGCAGCGCCATGTTCCCCGGCTGCCCGGGGCCGCTGCTCGCCTGGCTCGACCGCTACGAGCCCACCTCGCTGGACGCCGCGACGACCGCCCTGTACTGCAAGGACATGGTCTTCCAGCGGCTGACCGGCGTCCTGGCCACGGATGTCTCCGACGCGTCGATGCCGTTCCTCGATCCGCGCACCCGCGCCTACGACAACCGGGTCGTCGAACTCCTCGGACTGGCCCACCGGCGCGGGCTCCTCGCCCCCGTCAGCGACCCCTGCGCCACCGGGCGGACCCTCGGCGAGGGTCTGCCGCCCGGCACCGCCCTCGCCAACGGTCCCTACGATCTACCGGCCTGCGCGCTCGGCGCGGGCGTCACCGCCCCCGGCGACGGTCTGCTGATCGTCGGGACCTGCCTGGCCGGCCTCGTCGCAACGACGGACCTCGACCTGACCGGCGAACCCGCCGGGCTGTACATCTCGACCGACCGGGCCGGGTACTGGCTGCGCGCCATGCCCGCGATGGTCGGCACCGCCGCGCTGGACTGGGTCCTGTCGACGACCGGCGTCCACCACGACGAGGTCGACGAGCTGCTCGCCGCGACCCCGCCCGGCGCGAACGGTGTCCGCGTACTCCCCTACTTCGCCCCCTCCGGCGAGCGCGCCCCCTTCGTCGAGCCCCGCCTGCGCGCCGAACTGACCGGCGTCTGCCTCGAGTCGACCCGCGGCGACCTGATCCGCGCCACCTGCGAGGGCATCGGCTACGCCGCCCGCCACTGCCTGGAGGCCGCCGGCCTCACCGGTTCCCTGGCGGTCTGCGGCGGCGGCACGCGCAGTCCCGCCTGGATGCGACTGCTCGCCGACGTCCTCGGGCGGCCGCTGCGGGTCATCGAGGGCGAGGTCGGGGCGCGCGGCGCGGTACTCGCGGCGGCCGCGCGTCATGGGGTGGCCCTCAACGCCGCCGCGTGGACGCGGCCGACGGCGGTCGTGGCCCCCGACCCCTCTCGGGCCGCGCATTACGCCAAGGCGTACGAGGACCACCTGGCCCGCCTCACCGAGGCCCGGAGCCGGGCGCGAGCGTAAGCTCTTCTCCCGCCCTTCTCCTACGGAGGTGTTCGCCGTGGACGTGCGCTGCCCGAACTGCGGAGGACCACTGCAGAAGTTCCGTCGGCTCACCAAGGACGAGGAGGAGGCCGTCCGCAAGATCAAGAACGTGGACGACCCCTCCGCCTACCAACGCTGCACCCGCCCGGGCTGCCGACGGTTCCAACGGTGGAGCAACTGGCGTGACGGCGACACCTTCCCCGAGTAGCGCCTAAAGGTTGCTGAAGTCCGGCCCCGCCGTACGCGTCCGCTTGATCTCGTAGAAGCCCGGCACCGAGGCGACGAGGAGCGTGCCGTCCCAGAGCTTGGCGGCCTCCTCACCCTTGGGAGCCGGGGTGACGACCGGGCCGAAGAAGGCGATCTGCTCGCCGTCGGCGCCGGGGACGGCGATGACCGGGGTGCCGACGTCCTGGCCGACCTTCTCAATGCCCTCCTTGTGGGAGGCGCGCAGCTCGGCGTCGAACTCGAAGTCCTCCTGATCGGCGTAGTCGATCAGGTCGGCGGGCAGGCCGACGTCCGCCAGGGCGCCGGCGATCGCCTCGACGGTCGGGCCCTCGCCCTGGTTGTGGATGCGGGTGCCGAGCGCGGTGTAGAGCGGGCCGAGGACGTCCGCGCCGTGCTTCTGCCAGGCCGCGGTGACCACGCGCACCGGCTTCCAGGCCTTGGTCTCGAGCAGTTCCCGGTACTGCTCGGGAAGCTCGTCCAGCTTCGGCTCGTTCAGCACGGCGAGGCTCATGATGTGCCAGCGGACCTCGATGTCCCGGACCTTCTCCACTTCCAGGACCCAGCGCGAGGTCATCCAGGCCCAGGGGCACAGCGGATCGAACCAGAAGTCGACGGGGGTCTTGCCGGAACTGGTCTGAGCGGTCTGCTCGGGCATGGCTCTCCTCGGAAGGTGGTCTTACCGGGCCAACACCAACGGGCACCCCACCCATTCCCCGTGCCCGGCGTCAGGGGCGCATGGCAGGATCGGTCCTGTTCACACGCATCCATGACGCCATGAGGGAGTGCAGCCGTGCCCGGTGAGAATCTGTCCCGCGACGAGGCTCAGGAGCGGGCGGCACTGCTGTCCGTCGACAGCTACGAGGTCTCCCTCGACCTGCGCTCAGCCGTCGGGGAGACGGAGACCGAGCCCGCGCCGCGCACGTTCCGTTCGGTCACCACACTCCGTTTCCGCTGCGCCGAGCCCGGCGCGGCGAGCTTCGCGGACCTGATCGCGCCGAGTGTGACCGCCGTCACCCTCAACGGCAAGGATCTCGACCCGGGCGAGGTCTTCGACGGCTCCCGGATCCGGCTGGAGGATCTCGCCGCCGACAACGAACTCGTCGTGGACGCCCAGTGCGCCTACTCCCGCACCGGCGAGGGCATGCACCGCTTCGTCGACCCCGAGGACGGCGAGGTGTACCTGTACACGCAGTACGAGCCCGCCGACTCCCGGCGCGTCTTCGCGAACTTCGAGCAGCCCGACCTCAAGGCGCCCTTCCGCTTCGAGGTGCTGGCACCCGAGGGCTGGGTCGTGTGGAGCAACGGCGTGGGTGAACTCGCCGACGGAGTATGGAAGTTCGCCGAGACCAAGCCGATCTCGACGTACATCACGGCGTTCGCGGCGGGCCCGTACCACTATGTGACGGACAGCTACTCGCGCACCTTCGACGACGGCAGGACGCTGGAGATCCCGCTCGGCGCGATGTGCCGCAAGGGTCTGGCCCCCTACTTCGACGCCGACGACGTGTTCCTGGTGACGAAGCAGGGCCTGGACTTCTTCCACGACCACTTCGACTACCCGTACCCCTTCGGGAAGTACGACCAGGCGTTCGTGCCCGAGTACAACCTCGGCGCGATGGAGAACCCGGGGCTGGTCACCTTCCGGGAGGAGTACATCTTCCGCGGCAAGGTGACCCAGGCCTCGTACGAGGGCCGGGCGAACGTCATCCTGCACGAGATGGCGCACATGTGGTTCGGCGACCTGGTCACCATGGAGTGGTGGGACGACCTGTGGCTCAAGGAGTCCTTCGCCGACTTCATGGGCGCGTTCTCGCTGGTCGGCGCGACCCGCTTCAAGGACGGCTGGATCACCTTCGCCAACCGCCGCAAGGCGTGGGCCTACCGCGCCGACCAGCTGCCGTCCACCCATCCGATCACCGCCGACATCCGCGACCTCCAGGACGCCAAGCTCAACTTCGACGGCATCACCTACGCCAAGGGCGCCTCGGTTCTGAAGCAGTTGGTGGCGTACGTCGGCCAGGACGCGTTCCTCGAGGGCGCCCGCCGCTACTTCAAGCGGCACGCGTACGGCAACACGCGCCTCGGCGACCTGCTGACGGTCCTGGAGGAGACGAGCGGCCGGGACATGGCGGCCTGGTCGCGGTCCTGGCTGCAGACGGCCGGCGTCAACTCCCTGACCCCACAGGTGCTGCTGAGCGCCGAGGGACGCGTCGACGAGCTGGCCATCATTCAGGAGGCCGCCGAGTCCCACCCCGAACTGCGCCCGCACCGCGTGGCGGTGGGACTCTACCGGCGCTCGCCCGAGGGCGCCGTCGAGCGGTACGCGCGCGCCGAGATCGATGTCGACGGCCCGCGCACGATCGTCGGCGAACTGGCCGGCGCCGACGCCCCCGACCTCGTACTCGTCAACGACGACGATCTGACGTACTGCAAGATCCGCTTCGACGAGGGCTCGCTCGCCACCCTGCGCGAGCGGCTCGGCGAGATCACCGACCCGCTGGCGCGCGCCCTGTGCTGGTCGGCGCTGTGGAACCTCACCCGAGACGCCCTCATGCCCGCCCGGGACTTCATCGACCTGGTGCTCCGCTTCGCCGGACGCGAGTCCGACATCGGCGTGCTCCAGATGCTGCACGCCTGGGCCAACTCGGCGCTCACGCACTACGCGGCACCCGACTGGCGCGCGGAGGGCGGGCGCCTGCTCGCCGAGGGCGCGCTGAGGGAACTGCGGCTGGCCGAGCCGGGCAGTCAGCACCAGCTCACCTGGGCCCGCTTCTTCGCGAACGTCACGTCGAGCGAGGCCGATCTCCAGCTGCTGCGGGACCTGTGGGAGGGGACGGCGACGGTCGACGGGCTCGAGGTCGACCAGGAGCTGCGCTGGGCCTTCCTGGAACCGCTGGCCGCGCACGCCGTCGCGGACGAGTCCGCGCTCGCGGCCGAACTGGCCCGCGACGACACCGCGTCCGGCAAACGCCACCAGGTCCGCTGCCTCGCCGCCCGCCCCTCGGAGGCGGTCAAGGCGCAGGCCTGGGCGGCCGTCGTCCAGTCCGACTCCCTCTCGAACGCGCTCGTCGAGGCGACGATCGCCGGGTTCGGCCAGCCGTCCCAGCGGGAGCTGCTCGCGCCCTACACCGCGAAGTACTTCGACGCGATCGAGCGCCTGTGGGCGGAGCGGTCCATCCAGATCGCCATGGACGTGGTGAAGGGGCTGTTCCCGTCCCTTCAGGACTCCCAGGAGACGCTGGACGCGACGGACGCGTGGCTGGCCGCGCACGAGACGGCGGCACCCGCGCTGCGGCGGCTGGTGCTGGAGGCGCGGGACGATCTGGCGCGGGGGTTGCGGGGGCAGGCGTGTGACGTCGCCGCGGCGGGCTGAGCCCGCGGCCCGACCCGACGCACCCGAGGGCACCGGTTTTGCCGGTGCCCTCGGCGCTGTCCACTCCTCCGCTCATCCGATGCACTGCACCGGGTGGTTACGAAATACAGGTATTCAGAGCCGTAACCCCTATTACTCCCCGTCCGGACCAGCGTCTTTCGGCAGTCGAACACCCGTACTTTAGGGCGGGCTTGTCCGGATTTGTCGACGGGCGTGTAACAGCGGTTAGAGGGCGGACCCGGGGCGGGAAACCCCGGGTCATGAACCACAACACCCCGCTCTCCCCCCGCCCCCTCCGCCACCTGTCCGACGTACAGCTGCGCGTCCTGACCACCGCCCAGCTGCGCACCCACGGCGTGACCACCGCCGACACCAACCAGCAGTGCCGCCCCGGCGGCCCCTGGCAGCAGATCCTTCCGGGCGTCTTCCTCCTCCACCCCGGCCCGCCCACCTCCGAGGAACGCCTCCACGCGGTCCTGCTGTACGCCGCCCGCTCCCCCGTCCCGGGCACGGCGACCGCCATCCCCGCCCAGCCGGGCGCCGAGGAACCGCACGCCCCGCAGCCCTACGCGGACGCGCTGATCACCGGCCTGGCGGCGCTGGCCCTGCACGGCTTCGCCTCGGCCCCGCCGCTCCTCTCCCTCGACAAGATCGACGTCCTGGTCCCCCGCCTGCGCCGCCTGCGCTCGTCCGGCTTCGCCCACGTCGTCCGTGCCGCCTCCCTCCCGACCGCCTCGTACGTGACCGGCGTCCCGGTCGTCTCCGTCCCCCGCGCCCTCGCCGACGCGGTCGCGGACCTGGTCGACGCGGGCGCCGTACGCCGGCTGCTGACGGAGGCGGTACGGGGCGGCCACTGCGAACCGGCGGCGGTGGTACGGGAGTTGACGCAGGCGCGGCTGCTCAGCCGCCCGCACGTGGTGGACGCGGTGGACTCGCTGCTCGCGGAGGGCAGGGCCATCGCCGAGGACCGCCTCTACCGCATGGTCCGCGAGCACGGCCTGCCCGACCCCGTCTGGAACGTGGACCTCCGCCTCCCCGGCGGCCCTCACCTGGGCGGCCTGGACGCGTACTGGCCCGAGCAGGCGGTGGCGGTCGAGCTGGACACCCGCGCTCCCCGCCAGGACGAGGACGCCCTCTGGTCGGAGTACGCCCGCAAGCGCGAACACCTGGAGCGCCTGGGCATCACCGTCGTCTACATCACCCCGAAGAAGCTCCGCGACGCCATGGAGCAGCAGGCCACGGTCGTCCGCACCGCGCTGATGGCCTCGAACGACCGCGATCCGGCGGCGTATGTCGTGGTGCTGCCCCGGTAGTGACGGACCGGGGCGGTGTCAGGAGGGGAGAGGAGGGGCCCGCGGGGCCGGGGGGGGGGGGCCGCCCCACTTGGGCCAAGCCCCCAGGGGGGGGGGGTGGGGGGGCCCCCCCAAGGTGGGGGGGGGCCCCGA
>NZ_JBEZKJ010000059.1:0-51824 GCF_040651675.1 Streptomyces sp. NPDC048415
GCAACACCTTGATCCCGCAGATGAGTTCGGCCACACCCGCGCCCGTCATGGCCGAGCCGAAGAAGACGGGGTGCACCAGGTCGGCCTACGACCCGCCAGCCGCCGGTGTGCCGGTGTGCCGGGGTGAGGAGCAGCGAGGTTCAGCGGTGTCCGTTGTGCCGCCTCCGGAGGAGCCCCGCCGCGACCACCGCGCCCGCCCCCGCGATCAGCACGGGACGAGGGTGCCGCAACCCGGCCTGGACGACCGTGGTGGCGGCGGCCCGCACAGGCTGCGGCACGGTGTCCTGAACGACGTGCCCGGCCTGCGCCGCCTTCCCCTGCACCGCGTGCCCGGCCTGCGCCGCCCTCCCCTGCACCGCGTGCCCGGCCTGCGCCGCCCTCCCCTGCACCGCGTGCCCGGCCTGCGCCGCACTGCCCTTCATCTGGACGGTCGCCGTACCCGCCCGCTCCTTGAGCTCGGCCGCGCGGGCCCGAGCCCGGGCCTTCACGTCGGCCTTGGCGGCCAACTCCTCGACAGTGTCGCCGAGTTGACTCCTGGTCTCCTCGATCTGCTGCCGCAACTCGTCCGGCCCCTTGGCGCCGGTCTCCGCGGCCCCCGCACCGGGGCCCACGCCCGTACCCTCGTCCTTCGTCATCGATGTGCCCTTTCCTTGATCTCGTCCATGTCGGCCCTGACGCTGTCGAGCGCGCGCTCGGGTGTGGGTGGCGCGGCCCGACGCAGCTGTGCGCGGCCGGTGACGGCCAGTGCCGCCGCGAGCGCGAGGAGCACCGCCGTGACGACGAGTGCCGCCGCCCACACGGGCAGGGTCAGGGAGAGCGCGGCGACGCCCGCGGCGGACAGGGCCATCAGCCCGACATAGCCGACGGCGCCCGCGGCGCCGAGCAGGCCGCCGCCGCGCCCCGCACGCCGGCTCTTCTCCGCCAACTCCGCCTTCGCGAGGGTCACTTCCTGCCGTACGAGCAGGGAGAGCTGCTCGGTGGCCCGACCGACGAGCTCACCCACCGACTGCTGCCCGTGCTCGTCCCGCACGGGCCCCTGGTCCATGGTCTTGGCCACGTGTCCCGCCTCCTCTCGCTTGAGGAGGTCCGAGTACCCGTACGGGCCCGTGCTACCCCTGCGGCCCCCGCTTGTCGAGCCGCGCCAACTGGCTCTGGAACCAGTCGAGTCGGGCCTGCAACAGGGCCGCCTCGGCGACGAGCTCGCAGACTCCGAGATCGACGGGCGGACCGGCCCCGCCGCTCGCGGCGCGGACCCGCAGCCCCTCGCCGGCCAGCCGCGCGAATCCGGCCAGTGACAGGGACGTACGACCACGTACGCAGCCCGCGCACGCCGCCGTCAGCGCGCGCCATCCGGGCCGGCCCCAGCCCGCGTCGGCCAGGGCCCCGGCCGCCGCGCCGCAGGCGCAGGGGCCGACAGTCGCGGTGCGCACGCGCTGCCGGGCGTAGCGGAAGCCGCGTTCGAAGCGGATGTAGGCGCCGAGGACGGAGACTTCGAGGAGGACGGCGGCCCGGTGCTCGGCGAGACAGAGCATCGCCTCGGCGGTGGCGGAGTCGTGCACGCAGTGGAAGCCGCAGTCGCACCGGCGGTGCGGCGCCCGGTGCCGCCGCCCATAGACACACCCGGCCTCGTCCAGTACGCCGTACGGCAGCGCGCCACCCAGTGATACGCCGGTGAACCCGGCCCGCGTGCCGTCCTGGGACAGCACCGGGTGGGCAATCTTGTATCCGGTCGGCGGCTCCGTCGGGCGTTCCTCGGGGAGCCGGGGCCTCATCGGCCGGCCGCGACCTCTTCGGGCACGGAGGCCTCCGGCTCCTCGACGATCTCGGGCAGTTGAAGTTCGTCTTCCCGTGCCTGAGCCCGCTCTTCCGCGACTCCGGTGGCGAGTGCCTTGCCCAGCCTCATGACGCCTCCCGCGCTCTGCCGACGACTGCCGTCCTCGCCATGGTGACCCATGGGGGGCCGGATTCACACCAGGGCCTCGCCACCCCACAACCCCGACTCCGTAGCAACCCTTGCCCATATGTGGTAGCAGAATTAAGTGGAGCTTCACAATCGGGGAGTCGACACTACTCCCATGAACACGACGCACTTCGGCCGCGCCCTCTGCGCGATGATCACCCCCTTCACCGAGGCGGGCACGCTCGACCTCGACGGTGCGCAGCGGCTCGCCGACCGGCTGGTCTCGGAGGGCTGCGACGGGCTGGTCCTGTCCGGCACCACGGGTGAGTCGCCGACCACGACGGACGCGGAGAAGGCCGCGCTGGTGCGGGCGGTGCGGGAGGCGGTCGGCGACCGGGCGTCCATCGTGGCCGGGGTGGGCACGGCCGACACCCGGCACACCGCGGAGCTGGCCCTGGAGGCCGAGAAGGCCGGCGCGGACGGGCTGCTGGTGGTCACGCCGTACTACAGCAGGCCTCCGCAGGACGCGGTCGAAGCGCACTTCCGTGAGATCGCGGACTCCTCGGGGCTGCCCCTCGTGCTGTACGACATCCCGGGCCGCACCGGCACCCGCATCGAGCCGGACACGATGATCCGGCTCGCCGAACACCCGAGGATCGTGGCGGTCAAGGACTGCGCGTACGACCACCTGGGCACCCAGAAGGTGCTGGCCCGCACGGACTTGGCGTACTACGCGGGCTGCGACGAGTACGTCCTCGCGCTGTACGCGATCGGCGCGAGCGGATACATCAGCACCGTGGCGAATGTGGCGCCCCGTCAGTTCCGGGCGATCCTGGACGCGTTCGACGCGGGGGACACCGCCGGGGCGGCACGCCTCCAGCGACGGCTCGTGCCGCTCGTCGAGTCGATGATGTCGGACGGTCTGCCGGGCACCGTGACGGCGAAGGCGGTCCTCGGCGCGCTGGGGCTGCCCGCGGGTCCGGTCCGCCCGCCGTTGCGGCCCGCCGACCGGATGAGGGTCGACGGGCTGCTGGCGGCGTACGAGGAGCTGGTCAGCGCCGGCCGAACAGGGGGTCCCAGTGCCTGGCGTCGTACTCCTGCGTCCCGTAGCCACTGAGCGGCACGAGCTTGTCGGTGCCGAGCGTGAGGAGGACGAGCCTGCGGGGGTTGCCGCTCATGTGCTCGTTGATCTGCCAGGCGACGAGCCGCTTGTTGCCGGCCCAGGCGAGCAGGGCCACGTCGGGCACCCCGGGTACCCGCTTGCCGGTCGCCAGGACTCTCACGCCTGAGGGAAAGGCCACGAGTTTCCCGTCGGGGGAGGCGCCGGTGTCCACGTCGACGAGCTTCTTCTCGTCGGGGGGCGTCGGCACCGTCCTGCCCACCAGGTCGTGATAGACGCGGTAGGGCTGGTCATAGGTGTGCTCGTAGAGGAGCTTGCCGTCGAGGTTGAACAGGAAGTCCGAGCGGGGATTGAGGGAACGGCCGGCCGAGTCCTTCCAGGACGAGGCCTTGTGCCAGTCGGCCTTCCCGGAGGCGACGTCGATGACGCTGAACCCGGTCCTGCTGGGCATGCCCTGCGGTTCGACGACCTTGCCGTGCGGGCCGATGAGCTCCCTCCTGCGGCTCCAGTAGAGCCGGTCCGGATTCTTGTCGTACGTCGTCGCGAGGAGCTTCCTGCCGTCGGGCGAGAAGTCGATGCCGGCCGCGCCCTGCGGCACCGGGATCCAGCGGTCCACCTCACCGGTCATCAGGTTCAGCAACCCGACGCGCCGCGCGGGCAGTTCACGCTCCAGGACGGCCGCCGTCCGTCCGCCCGGCGCGACATCGACGAGGGACCACCGGGAGTCCTTCTCGTATCTGCCGGTCCTCTGGTCGAGCAGACGGTACGTCCGCGTGATGATCTCGTCCTTGTTCGGCTGCTCCACCTTCTGCACGGCGCTGAACGCGGCGAGCACCGTGTCCCCCGCCGCGATCAGGTCGCGCGGCGGCGACTGGTCGGGGTGCGCGATGATGTCGCTCCGGTTCGTCTCACCGGCCGGGCGCACATCGTCCCCGCCGGTGTCGAGCAGCGGCACGGCCACGGCCGCCGCGACGGCGGCCACCGTGGCCACGGCGGCGCCCGCGAGCGTACGGGTCCTGCGGCGCCTGCGGACGGCGAGCACCCGGTCGGCGAAGTCGGGCGGTGTGCGCACGCCGCCCGCGGCCTGCTCGCGGAAGGTGTCACGGACGAGGTCTTCGACGTTCACTGACGCACCTCCACGGGCGAGAAGTCACGGGACGGCGGCTGTACGGGGCTGCCCGCGCCGGGCGCGGCCAGTTCGGGGGCGAGCGCCCGCAGCCGGGCGAGCGAGCGATGGGTCGTGGACCGCACGGTCCCGACGGAGCAGCCGAGGAGCCGGGCCACGTCGGCCTCGGGCAGATCCTCGAAGTAGCGCAGCACCAGCACGGTGCGCTGGCGTGCCGTCAGCCGGGCCAGCGCCCCGCGCATCACCACGCGCAGTTCGGCGGCGGCCGAGAGGTCCGCGCCGGGCGACGCCTCGGGCGGCTCGGCGACGCTCAGTTCCCGTCTCGGCCACTTCAGCCGCCAGCGGCTCACCTGCTGCCGGTACAGGATCTGCCGTACGTACGCCTCGGGCTCGTCGATCCGGTGCCACCGGCCCGCCGCCTTGATCAGCGCGTTCTGCAGCAGGTCCTCGGCCGCGTGCCGGTCCCCGCCGCTGAGCAGGACGGCCGTCCGCAGCAGCGCGGACGACCGGTTCGCCACGAACTCCCGGAAGCTTTCGTGCGCTTCGGCATCCATCGTCACCTTCTCTTCCCCGGCGGCCCCCGTGGCCCGCCCCGTGCCCCTTGTGACGCGCGTGCCCACCCCTCGCTATGCCGCCGGGCCAGGAGCGATTTTCCCCGGCTGTTCCACCAGGCGTCCCTTACGGTGGGCCGGTGAGCCGACCGCTGCTGTTCCTCGACGTCGACGGCCCCCTCAACCCGTACGCCGCCCGGCCGGAACGCGGGCCCGAGGGCTATACGACGATCCGGGTGGCCCTGACCCCCGGCAGGCCCCTGCGCGTCTGGCTCCACCCCGACCACGGCCGCAAGCTCCTCGGCCTCGGCTACGACCTGTGCTGGGCCTCGACCTGGATGGACGCCGCCAACCGCTGGATCGCCCCGGTCATCGGCCTCCCCGGACTCCCGTACGTCGACTTCGCCGGCGCCCTGTTCGCCTCGCGGCCCGACGGGGTCCACTGGAAGACGGAGGCGATCGTGGCGTACGCGGGGGGCCGCCCCTTCGCGTGGGTGGACGACGAACAGAGCCCGGCCGACGAGGCCTACGTCGCCGCCCAGCACCCGGCGCCCGCGCTGCTCCGGTACGTCAGTCCCCGCCTCGGCCTGCGCGAGGACGACTTCACGGCGCTGGCGGAGTTCGCCGCGGCCCTTGGCACGGGCGGCACATAGCCGAGCGCCCTCCCGCCGGTGGCTGGAGGGCGCTCGGCGCAGACAGGCGGCTAGTTGTGGCTGTGCAGGACCTCGTTCAGGCCGCCCCAGACGGCGTTGTTCGGCCGCGCCTCCACCGTGCCGGTGACCGAGTTGCGGCGGAAGAGGATGTTCGAGGCACCGGAGAGTTCGCGGGCCTTGACGATCTGGCCGTCGGGCATCGTGACGCGGGTGCCGGCGGTGACGTACAGCCCGGCCTCGACCACGCACTCGTCGCCGAGGGCGATGCCGACGCCCGCCTCGGCGCCGATGAGGCAGCGCTCGCCGATGGTGATGCGGACGTTGCCGCCACCGGAGAGGGTGCCCATGGTGGAGGCGCCGCCGCCGACGTCGGAACCGTCGCCGATCACGACACCGGCGGAGATACGGCCCTCGATCATCGAGGTGCCGAGCGTGCCGGCGTTGAAGTTCACGAAGCCCTCGTGCATGACGGTGGTGCCCTCGGCGAGGTGCGCGCCGAGACGGACCCGGTCGGCGTCGGCGATGCGAACGCCCTTCGGCGCGACGTAGTCCGTCATGCGCGGGAACTTGTCGATGGACGTCACCTGGAGGTGCAGTCCCTCCGCGCGCGCGTTCAGCCGGACCTTCTCGACGTCGTCGACGGCGACCGGGCCGAGCGAGGTCCAGGCGACGTTGGCGAGGTGGCCGAAGATGCCGTCCAGGCTCTGGCCGTGCGGCTTGACGAGGCGGTGCGAGAGCAGGTGCAGGCGCAGGTAGGTGTCGTGCGCGTCGATCGGCTTGTCGTCGAGCGAGGCGATGACCGTACGGACCGCGACCACCTCGACGCCCCGGCGGGCGTCCCGGCCGATCGCCGCGGTCGCGCCTCCGCCGAGCAGCTCCGCGGCCCTCTCGGCGGACAGCCGCTCCGTGCCGGAGGGGCCGGGCTCGGCGACCAGCTCGGGTGCGGGGAACCAGGTGTCGAGGACGGTGCCGTCGGCGGCGAGGGTGGCGAGCCCGGCGGCGACGGCGCCGGTGGTACGAGAAGCAGTCGTGTCGGTCATGGGTGAAACCTAACGTGGCGAAGGCCGCACGGGCGAACCGGTGCGCGGGGCGTCTCAGGTACCGGGCGCACCGCACGGCTCCCGCCCGGCGCGCGCCACAGGGTGGCGTGTCTCAGGGCCGCTTCCCCTCCCGATCAGCCGATGAGCCGCGCCAGCATCTCCCTCGTGTACTCCTCGTCGTACGCCGCACCCGTGAGCAGCACCTGCAGGCAGATTCCGTCCATCAGGGCGACGAGCGCCCGCGCGGTGACGGGGTCGGTGCGGCGGGCGAGGAGGTCGACGAGACCCTCGGTCCACTCGGCGGCGACGGGGCGCAGGGCGGGGCGGCGGAGGGCGGCGAGATAGAGCTCGTACTCCAGCTCGAGGCCCGTGCGGTCGCCCGCGAGCCACTCGCCCGTGATGCCGGCGAGTTCGGCGGCCAGTTCGCCGCCGGTGTCCTCCAGGGCGCCGCGCGCGGCGAGGACCTTGGCGAAGCCCTCGTTGGCCTGGCGCAGGGCGGCGACCATGAGTTCGTCGAGGGTCTTGAAGTGGTACGTGGTGGAGCCGAGCGGCACATCGGCCTCGGCGGCGACGGAGCGGTGGCTCAGCCCGGCGATGCCCTTGTGCCCCACGACCCGGATCGCCGCGTCGATGATCCGCTGCCGCCGCTCGGGGTCGTACCGGCGCGCCATCAGTGCGCTCCGCCCGGCACGGTGTGCGGCGCCATCAGTGCGCGCCGCCCAGGTTGAGCAGCACGACCCCGCCGATGATCAGCGCGATTCCGGCGATCTTCGCGGCGGTCATGCCCTCGCCGAGGAACACCATGCCGATCGCGGCGATGACGGCGGTGCCGACGCCCGCCCAGATCGCGTAGGCCGTGCCGACCGAGACGGTCTTCAGGGTCTGCGCGAGCAGCGCGAAGGCGATGACGTAGCCGAGGACGGTCACCAGCGACGGCCAGAGCCTGCTGAAACCGTCGCTGTACTTCATGGCGGTGGTGGCGGCCACCTCCGAGGCGATGGCTCCGGCGAGCAGCACGTATCCCATGTGTACGAGTGTACGCATCGATGCGTACGCCCGTACACAGAGCGGTCCGGGATACCCCGTAGGCACCGTCCGCCGCACCGGATATCGTTCGCGATCACAGTGGGGGCCGGAGCCGGAAGGCTCCCGGAGCAGGGGAGCGCAAGAGGGATGTCGGACAGTTCGGGGTGGGGACCAGCGGGGCCGTACGGCGGCCCTCCGGGCGGCTGGGGCTGGGTACCGGCGCCTCCTCCGCCCAAGCCGGGTGTCATACCGCTGGCCCCGCTGGGCGTGGACACGGTCTTCGGCGGCGCTTTCGCCACGATGCGTCGGTACGCGCGGCCGCTGTTCGGACTCGCCGCCTTGGTCCATCTCGCGGTGGCCGTCCTGGTGCTGGCCGCGGCAGCCGTCGCGTACGCCGCGACGAGCGGCCATCTGCACACGATCTACGACACACCCCGTCACCCGCGGTGGGCCGACTTCCGGCCCGTGTTGCTCGCGTTCGGCGCTGTGTGGGCCTTCGCCGTCGTGGGGATGACGGTCGCGGGTGCCTTCGTCCAGGCCTCCTGCGCGGCCACCCTGCACGACGCGGTGCTCGGCCGGCGGGCCACCCTCGGCCAGATCTGGCGGCGCACGTGGCCGCGCACCCCGTCGGTGCTCGGGGTGACCCTGCTGCTGGGGCTGATCCTGGCGATCCCGATGCTGCTGTTCGCCGCGGTGTTCGTCTCGTTCTTCCTGGCCGTCGTGGGGTTCGGCAGCGATCTGCCGTACGGAGTCCTCTTCCTGCTCATGCTGGCGGTCGTACCGCTGACGGTGTGGCTCTGCGTCCTGTTCTGCTTCGCCCCGGCCGCGGCCGTGCTGGAGGCGGCCCGGCCCGTGCAGGCGCTGCGGCGCTCGGCGCGGCTGATGCGCGGCGCGTGGTGGCGCACGTTCGGCATCATGCTGCTCGGCGGTCTGACCGCGGTGGTCGTGTCGCTGGTGATCCGGCTGCCGCTGATGTTCGCGATGCCCGGTCCGCGGCCGTACGACGCCTCGTCGCCTCCGGCCGCGGACGCGGCGGGCGTCTACGCCCAGAGCCTGCCCCACTCGGTCGCCTATCTGGCGCTCTCGGTGGTCGGAAGCCTGGTCACCCAGGTGTTCACGATGGTGTTTTTGCCGCTGATCTCGTCCCTGCTCTATCTGGACCAGCGCATCCGCAGGGAGGGACTCGCGGAGGTGCTGCTGCGCGTGTCGGGGTCAGTCCACGAGTGACTTCTTGGGCCGCAGCACACAGAACTCGTTGCCCTCGGGGTCGGCGAGGACGCCCCAGCTGACGTCCGCGCTCTGCCCGCCGTCGGCCCGGCGCGCCCCGAGGGCGAGGATGCTCCGTGCATGCACCAACTCCCGCCGCCCTGCTTTCCGTTGAAGGGACGCACGCACAGAGACAGAACGCTCGGGCTCGGCACCCGCGCGACGGCAGCCGCGCTCATCGCTGCGGGGGCGCTCATCGCCGGGCGGGGGCGCTCGTCGCCCTCCCCCGCCCGGCGCACGCGGCCACCGTCATGATCTCGACAGCACGCTGTAGCGCGCGGACTCGGCGTTCCGTGTGGTGAAGGGCTGGGCCTGAGCCCGGGAACAGCTGTGGCCCCCGGCACGCCGCCGGGGGCCACACACAGGTTGCGGGGAGATCAGACGTTGAACCCGAGCGCCCGAAGCTGCTCACGTCCGTCGTCCGTGATCTTGTCCGGGCCCCACGGCGGCATCCAGACCCAGTTGATCCGCAGTTCGTTGACGAGGCCGTCCGTGGCGGACTTGGCCTGGTCCTCGATGACGTCGGTGAGCGGGCAGGCCGCGGACGTCAGCGTCATGTCGATCGTCGCGATGTTCGCGTCGTCGATGTGGATGCCGTAGATGAGGCCGAGGTTGACGACATCGATGCCCAGCTCGGGGTCGACGACGTCGTACAGCGCCTCGCGGACTTCCTCCTCGGAGGCGGGCTTCGTCGTCAGAGTCTCGTTCTCGCTCATGCCGTCTTCCTCTCGGCGCTCTCGCCCAGAGCCTGGGCCGTCGCGTCCTTCCATGCCATCCAGCTGAGGAGGGCGCATTTGACCCGGGCCGGGTACTTGGAGACACCGGCGAACGCGACCGCGTCCTCCAGCACCTCCTCCATCGCGTCGTCGGGCTCGATCCTGCCCTTGGACTGCATCAGCTCCAGGAAGGTCTCCTGGATCTTCTGCCCCTCGGACACGTCCTTGCCGACCAGGAGCTCGTTCAGTACGGAGGCCGAGGCCTGGCTGATCGAGCAGCCCTGGCCCTCGTACGAGATGTCCGCGATCCGCTCCCCGTCGTACCTCACCCGCAGTGTGATCTCGTCGCCGCACGTCGGGTTGACGTGGTGCACCTCGGCGTCGCCATCCCGCAGACCGCGCCCGTGCGGGTGCTTGTAGTGGTCCAGGATGACTTCCTGGTACATCGAATCCAGCTTCACGATTCCAGCCAGCCCCTCAGCCGAAGAAGTTCCGTACGTGCTCCAGCCCGTCGACCAGCGCGTCGATCTCGGTCGGCGTGGAGTACAGATAGAACGACGCTCGCGTGGTCGCAGGAATTCCGTACCGCAGGCAGACCGGGCGGGCGCAGTGGTGACCGACCCGGACCGCGATGCCCTGCTCGTCGAGGACCTGGCCCACGTCGTGCGGGTGGATGTCACCCAGCGTGAACGAGATCGCCGCGCCGCGGTCCTCGGCCGTCGTCGGGCCGATGATCCGCAGGTCGGGGACCTCCGCGAGCCGCTTCACCGCGTACTCGGTGAGCGCGTGCTCGTGGGCGAGGACCTTGTCCATGCCGATCGAGTTCAGATAGTCGATCGCCGCGCCCAGACCGACCGCCTGCGCGATCGGAGGCGTGCCCGCCTCAAACTTGTGCGGCGCGGGGGCGTACGTCGACGAGTGCATCGACACGGTCTCGATCATCTCGCCGCCGCCGAGGAACGGCGGGAGGTCCTCAAGCAGCTCCTGACGGCCCCAGAGCACGCCGATGCCCGTCGGACCGCACATCTTGTGGCCGGTGAAGGCCACGAAGTCGGCCTGCAGGGCCTGGACGTCGAGCGGCATGTGCGGCGCCGCCTGCGAGGCGTCGATCAGGACCAGGGCGCCAACCTCCTGGGCGCGGCGCACTATCGCCTCGACCGGGTTCACGGTGCCCAGGATGTTCGACACCAGCACGAAGGAGACGATCTTCGTCTTCTCCGTGATGATCTCGTTGATGTTGGAGAGGTCGAGGCGGCCGTCGTCGGTCAGGCCGAACCACTTCAGCTTCGCGCCGGTGCGCTGCGACAGCAGCTGCCACGGGACGATGTTGGAGTGGTGCTCCATCTCCGTGATGACGATCTCGGTCTCGTGGTCGACCCGGTAGGGCTCGTCGGCCCAGCCGAGCATGTTGGCCACGAGGTTGAGCGACTCGGAGGCGTTCTTGGTGAAGATCACCTCGTCGCGGCTCGGCGCGTTGATGAACGCGGCGACCTTGTCGCGCGCGCCCTCATACAGCGCCGTGGCCTCCTCGGCGAGCACATGCACACCGCGGTGGACGTTGGCGTTGTAGCGCTCGTAGTACTCGTTCAGGGCGTCGAGCACCTGGCGCGGCTTCTGCGAGGTCGCCGCGTTGTCCAGGTACACCAGCTTCTTACCGTCGTGGACCTGGCGGTCCAGGATGGGGAAGTCCTTGCGGATCGCCTCGGTGTCGAGGAGGCCCGGCAGCTGCGTCACGCGGATACGCCACCCTTCGTGTCGACTTCGTCGTGCTTCGCGTAGGCCTCGTAGCCCTCGTTCTCCAGCTTGTCGGCGAGCTCGGCGCCGCCGGACTCGACGATCCGGCCGCCGGAGAAGACGTGAACGAAGTCGGGCTTGATGTAGCGCAGGATGCGCGTGTAGTGCGTGATCAGCAGGGTGCCGACCTCGCCGGTCTCGCGGACACGGTTGACGCCCTCGGAGACGACGCGCAGGGCGTCGACGTCCAGGCCGGAGTCGGTCTCGTCGAGGATCGCGATCTTCGGCTTGAGCAGCTCGAGCTGAAGGATCTCGTGGCGCTTCTTCTCACCGCCGGAGAAGCCCTCATTGACGTTGCGCTCGGCGAAGGCGGGGTCCATGGAGAGGCGCTCCATGGTCTCCTTGACCTCCTTCACCCAGGTACGCAGCTTGGGGGCCTCGCCGCGGATCGCCGTGGCCGACGTCCGCAGGAAGTTGGAGACGGAGACGCCGGGGACCTCGACGGGGTACTGCATCGCCAGGAACAGGCCCGCGCGTGCGCGCTCGTCGACGGACATCGCCAGGACGTCCTCGCCGTCGAGGGTGACGGTGCCGCCGGTGATCGTGTACTTCGGGTGGCCCGCGAGCGAGTAGGCGAGGGTCGACTTGCCCGAGCCGTTGGGGCCCATGATGGCGTGCGTCTCGCCCTGCTTCACGGTCAGGTCGACGCCCTTGAGGATCTCCTTCGTGGCGTTGTCGGCCTCGACGGTGACGTGCAGGTCGTGGATTTCAAGCGTTGCCATGGGTTCCTCAGGACTCCTGGGTGAGGGAGACGAGCACGTCGTCCCCTTCGATCTTTACGGGGTATACGGGGACGGGGCGCGTCGCGGGAAGGCCGGACGGCTTGCCTGTGCGGAGGTCGAAGCTGGAGCCGTGCAGCCAGCACTCGATCTGACAGTCCTCCACCTCGCCCTCGGAGAGCGAGACGTTCGCGTGCGAGCAGATGTCGTTGATCGCGAACACCTCCCCCTCGGTCTTCACGACCGAGACCGGCGTGCCGTCGAGTTCCACCCGCTTCGGGGTGCCCTCCTCCAGCTCGCTCAGCCCACAGGCCCTCTGGTAGTGACCACTCTCGAAGGTCGCGGGCATCAGACCGACGCCTCCAGCTCTTCGTCGATCTTCACAAGAAGGCGCTCTTCGATGTCGTCGACACCGATCTGCTGGACCAACGCGGCGAAGAAGCCGCGGACCACCAGGCGGCGGGCCTCGGGGGCCGGGATGCCGCGGGCCATCAGGTAGAAGAGCTGCTCGTCGTCGAAGCGGCCGGTGGCGGAGGCGTGTCCGGCACCGACGATCTCGCCGGTCTCGATCTCCAGGTTCGGCACGGAGTCGACGCGGGCGCCGTCGGTCAGAACCAGGTTGCGGTTCATCTCGTACGTGTCCGTGCCCTCGGCCTTGGCCTCGATGAGGACGTCACCGATCCACACCGCGTGGGCGCCCTCGCCCTGGAGCGCGCCCTTGTAGGCGACGTTCGACTTGCAGTGCGGGGTGTTGTGGTCGACGAGGAGGCGGTGCTCCTGGTGCTGGCCCGAGTCCGTGAAGTACAGACCGAACAGCTCGGCCTCGCCGCCGGTCCCGGCGTAGGAGACGCGCGGGTGCAGGCGTACGACGTCGCCGCCGAAGGTGACCACGAACGACTTGAAGGTGGCGTCCCGGCCGATCAGCGCGTTGTGCTGGCCCACATGCACGGCCTTGTCGTCCCAGTCCTGGACGGAGACGACGGTCAGCTTGGCGCCGTCGCCCAGGATGTAGTCGACGTTCGCCGCGAGGACCGCGTCACCGGTGTGGTCGATGACGACGACGGCCTCGGCGAAGGCTCCGAGTTCCACGACCTGATGGCCGTAGGCCACTCCGCCCTCGCCGTGCACGGCGATACGGATCGGCTCGGTGAGCACCGTCTCCTTGGGGACGGTGACCACGCCGGCCTTCTCGAACGCCGAGTACGCCTGGGCGGCGACGCGGTCCACCGGGATGCCGGCCTTGCCGATGCGGGCGTCGTCACGGCCGACGGTCTCGACGGTGACGCCCTCGGGGGCCTCGATGTCGATCTTGACGCCGTCGCCGGTGGCGACCGCGGTGCCGTCGTGCAGCCCGCGCAGCCGCTCCAGCGGCGTGAACCGCCACTCCTCCTCGCGGCCGTGGGGGACGGGGAAGTCCGCCACGTCGAAGGACGCGGGCGCGCTCATGCGCGTGGCGACGGTCGACTCGGCGGCCACCGCGATCTGGCCGGCGGTGGTGGACCCCACCGGAATATTCTGAGCCTCAGCCATGGCTGTCGGTCTGCTCGCTTTCTTACGTGAGTGGCTTGATGGGGGACGGCAGTTGGCTCTTAGCCGACCGCGCCTTCCATCTGGAGCTCGATCAGCCGGTTGAGTTCGAGGGCGTACTCCATGGGCAGCTCCTTGGCGATCGGCTCGACGAAGCCGCGCACGATCATCGCCATCGCCTCGAACTCGGTCATGCCGCGGCTCATCAGGTAGAAGAGCTGGTCCTCGGAGACCTTGGAGACGGTTGCCTCGTGGCCCATGGACACGTCGTCCTCACGGACATCGACGTACGGGTACGTGTCGGAGCGGGAGATCGTGTCGACGAGCAGCGCGTCGCACAGCACGTTCGACTTCGAACCGTGGGCGCCCTCGCCGATCTCGACCAGACCGCGGTAGGACGTACGGCCGCCACCACGCGCCACGGACTTCGACACGATGTTCGACGACGTGTTCGGCGCCATGTGGACCATCTTGGAACCGGCGTCCTGGTGCTGCCCCTCGCCCGCGAAGGCGATGGACAGGGTCTCGCCCTTGGCGTGCTCGCCCATCAGGTAGACGGCCGGGTACTTCATGGTGACCTTGGAGCCGATGTTGCCGTCGATCCACTCCATGGTCGCGCCCTCGTAGGCGACGGCGCGCTTGGTGACCAGGTTGTAGACGTTGTTCGACCAGTTCTGGATGGTCGTGTAGCGGCAGCGGGCGTTCTTCTTGACGATGATCTCGACGACCGCGGAGTGCAGCGAGTCCGACTTGTAGATCGGGGCTGTACAGCCCTCGACGTAGTGCACGTAGGCACCCTCGTCAACGATGATCAGGGTCCGCTCGAACTGGCCCATGTTCTCCGTGTTGATCCGGAAGTAGGCCTGGAGCGGGATCTCGACCTGCACGCCCTTCGGCACGTAGATGAAGGAGCCGCCGGACCACACGGCGCTGTTCAGCGACGCGAACTTGTTGTCGCCGACCGGGATGACGGTGCCGAAGTACTCCTTGAAGAGCTCCGGGTGCTCCTTCAGCGCGGTGTCGGTGTCGAGGAAGATGACGCCCTGCTCCTCCAGGTCCTCGCGGATCTGGTGGTAGACGACCTCGGACTCGTACTGGGCCGCGACACCGGCGACGAGGCGCTGCTTCTCCGCCTCCGGGATGCCGAGCTTGTCGTACGTGTTCTTGATGTCCTCGGGCAGGTCCTCCCAGGACTCCGCCTGCTTCTCCGTGGAGCGTACGAAGTACTTGATGTTGTCGAAGTCGATGCCCGACAGGTCCGAGCCCCAGCTCGGCATGGGCTTCTTCTCGAAGAGACGCAGGCCCTTGAGGCGGAGCTTGGTCATCCACTCCGGCTCGTTCTTCTTCCCGGAGATGTCGCGGACGACGTCCTCGTTGATGCCGCGCTTGGCAGAGGCGCCGGCCGTGTCGGAGTCGGCCCAGCCGTATTCGTACTTGCCCAGGCCCTCGAGTTCGGGGTGAGCAGTCTCCGTGGGGAGAGTCATGCGGGGTTCCTCCCGGCCGTGCTTGCAGATGCGTTATCAGTGGTCTTGGGGGCGCTCTTGGGAATGAACGTCGTGCAGACGCCGTCGCCGTGGGCGATGGTGGCCAGCCGCTGGACATGCGTGCCGAGCAGCTGCGAGAAGAACTCGGTCTCCGCCTCGCACAGCTGCGGAAACTGCTCGGCGACATGGGCGACCGGGCAGTGGTGCTGGCAAAGCTGCTCGCCGACCGGTGCGCTGCGCGCCGTGGCAGCGTACCCGTCCGCGCTCAGGGCCTTGGCCAGCGCTTCGGTGCGCTCCTCGGGGGCGGCGGCCTCGATGGCCTCGCGGTACACGGTGGCCTGGGTGGCGATCCTGGCGCGGGCGAAGGCGACGAGCGCCTCGTCCCCGCCCTCGCGTTCCGCGATCCAGCGCATGGCGTCCGCGGCGAGCTTGTCGTAGGACTGGTCGAAGGCGTCCCGGCCGCAATCGGTCAGGGCGAAAACCTTGGCGGGGCGGCCGCGCGTCCGCGCTCCGTAGACCCGCTGCTCACGTGCTTCCACGACGTCGTCGGCGACGAGCGCGTCCAGATGGCGGCGCACGGCGGCCTGGGTCAGTCCCAGCCGTCCCGCGAGATCGGCCACCGTGGACGGGCCGTGGTCCAGGATGGACCGCGCGACCCGGTTGCGCGTCGAACGCTCACCGGTCGCCAGTTCCTCCTGCGGGGCCCCCGTGGGGGTCTCCCGAGCCTCGCCAACGTTTTTCACAACGCCATTGTTGCGTAATTCCTCAGAACCTGACAAGCCGCGTCCTGAGGGGTGGACGGTGCCCTGCATCACTTAGGCATACCTAAGGTGACCTGCGGAAATGATCTTTGCTCGTTCAATTCGGTGGCGCGGGCGCGGGCGCTCGGGGAAACTGCCGACCCATGCCGACACCCCCTCCGACCGGCCCACTCGTCACCAGAGGCACAGTCGCCGCACAGCTGCGCGAGCTGGGAGTACGGCCCGGCGAGACCCTCCTCGCGCACTCCTCCCTCAGCTCCCTCGGCTGGGTCAACGGAGGCCCGGTCGCCGTCGTCCAGGGACTGCTCGACGCGCTCGGTCCCAACGGCGCCCTGGTGGTCCCCACCCAGTCCGGCGACCTCTCCGATCCGGCCCTGTGGAGCAACCCGCCGGTACCAGAGGAATGGTGGTCGGCCATTCGAGTGACGATGCCCGCCTACGACCCCCGTGTGACGCCCTCGCGCGGGGTCGGCGTCATCCCGGAGACCGTACGCAACTGGCCGGGCGCCCTGCGCAGCGCGCACCCGGAGACCTCGTTCGCGGCGCTCGGCCCGCGCGCGGCAGCGATCACCGGGAGCCACGCACCCGACTGCCGCCTCGGTGAGCGCAGCCCGCTGGCCCGTCTTGAGGCCGACGGCGCCCGGGTCCTGCTGCTCGGCACCGGCTACGACACCTGCACCAGCTTCCATCTCGCCGAGTACCGCATTCCGTCTCCGGCCGTCGAGGTAGGACGCCCGTCCTTGGCGGGCTGGCAGGTGGTGCGGGAGGTGTCGATCACCTCGGATCGGTTCGAGGAGCTGGGCCACGACTTCGAACGGGACCGTCCCGTCGTACGGGGCACGGTGGGCGCTGCCGACGCACGGCTGTTTCCGGTCGCCGACGCGGTGGCGTACGCGGAGGGCTGGCTGGCGCTGCACCGGCCACGGGACCTGTAGGTGGATACGGGCCCCGGCGCCCGCGAGGCGCGCGGGCGTCCTTAGACTTGCGCCTCATGCGAAGCGAGCCCGTGGTCCAGGTCCAGGCCCTGGTGAAGCGGTACGGCACGAAGACCGCGGTGAACGGCCTCGACCTGGTGGCCAAGGCGGGCATCACCGCCGTACTCGGACCCAATGGCGCGGGCAAGACGACCACGGTCGAGTCCTGCGAGGGGTACCGGAGGCCGGACTCCGGCACGGTGCGCGTCCTGGGTCTCGACCCGGTGACACAGGCCGGGGAGCTGCGCCCCCGCATCGGTGTGATGCTCCAGTCCGGAGGCGTCTACTCGGGTGCGCGGGCCGACGAGATGCTCCGCCATGTGGCGAAACTCCACGCCCACCCGCTGGACGTGGACGCACTCATCGAACGGCTCGGCCTCGACAGCTGCGGCCGCACGACCTACCGGCGGCTCTCCGGCGGCCAGCAGCAGCGCCTCGCGCTCGCGATGGCCGTGGTGGGCCGCCCCGAGCTGATATTCCTCGACGAGCCGACCGCGGGCCTCGACCCGCAGGCCCGCCACGCCACCTGGGACCTGGTCCGCGACCTGCGCTCCGACGGCGTCTCCGTCATCCTCACCACGCACTACATGGACGAGGCCGAGGAGCTCGCCGACGACGTCGCGATCATCGACGCGGGCAAGGTCATCGCCCAGGGCTCCCCCGAGGAGCTGTGCCGCGGCGGCGCCGAGAACACCCTGCGCTTCACCGGCCGCCCGGGCCTGGACGTGGGGTCCCTGCTCAAGGCGCTCCCGGCGGACTGCACGGCGGCCGAGCTGACGCCGGGCGCCTACCGGGTCGGCGGCAAGGTCGACCCGCAACTGCTGGCGACGGTCGCGTCCTGGTGCGCGCAGCACGGCGTGATGCCGGAGAAGATCTCGGTCGAACGCCACACCCTTGAAGACGTGTTTTTGGAGCTGACCGGCAAGGAGCTGCGTTCGTGACCACCGCCGGTACGTACACCCCGAAGCCGGGGGCGGCCCCGCTGCCCCGCATGATCGGCACCCAGGCCGTACTCGAGACGAAGATGCTGCTGCGCAACGGCGAGCAGCTGCTCCTGACGGTCGTCATCCCGACCCTCCTGCTGGTGCTGTTCAGCTCGATGGACATCATCGACACGGGCAAGGGGAAGGCGGTCGACTTCCTCACCCCCGGCATCCTCGCGCTCGCCGTCATGTCGACGGCGTTCACCGGCCAGGCCATCGCCACCGGCTTCGAGCGGCGGTACGGGGTGCTGAAGCGGCTCGCCGCCTCCCCGCTTCCCCGCTGGGGCCTGATGGCCGCGAAGACGGCGTCCGTACTGGTCACGGAGGCCCTGCAGGTGGTCCTGCTGACGGTGATCGCCTTCGCGCTCGGCTGGTCGCCGCACGGCAACCCGCTGGCCGTACTGCTCCTGCTGGTCCTCGGGACCGCCGCCTTCTCGGGCCTCGGCCTGCTGATGGCCGGCACGCTCAAGGCCGAGGCGACCCTGGCCGCCGCCAATCTGGTCTTCCTGCTGCTCCTCGTCGGCGGCGGGGTGATCGTGCCGCTGGACAAGTTCCCCTCGGGCGCCCAGGACGTGCTCGGCCTGTTGCCGATCTCCGCACTGTCGGACGGGCTGCGGGATGTGCTCCAGCACGGCGCCGGGACGCCGTGGGCGGACCTCGGGATCCTGGCCGTGTGGGGGGTCCTGGGGTTGGCGGCCGCGGGGAGGTTCTTCCGCTGGGAGTAGGTATGGGGCCCTCGTGAAGGCGTGCACAAGCGGCCCCCTACGATGGTGCACGTGCCCAACGTGACCCGAGCCGACGCCCTGCGCGCGGTGCGCAACCCGCTAGCCCTCATCGCCGAACGCTGGACCCCGACACCCCGGACGGTGCGGCGCGCGGCCCTCGCCGCGCTCGTCATGGCGGTGGTCATCGTGGTCACCGGCGGCGCGGTGCGGCTCACGGGGTCGGGACTCGGCTGCCCGACCTGGCCGAAGTGCACCGCCGACTCGCTCACTCCGACCAGCGCGATGAACTTCCACGGACTCATCGAGTTCGGCAACCGCATGCTCACGTACGTGCTGTGCGCCACGGTCGGCTGGGCGATCATCGCCGTGCGCTCTCAGAAGCCGTGGCGGCGGAACCTGACCCGGCTCGGCTGGGCCCAGTTCTGGATCGTCATGAGCAACGCGATCCTCGGCGGCATCGTCGTCCTGGTCGGCCTCAACCCTTACACGGTCGCCGCGCACTTCCTGCTCTCCACGGCGCTCATCACGGTCGCCACGCTGATGTGGCAGCGCACCCGCGAGGGCGACGCCGAGCCGCGTCCGCTGGTCGGCAAGGCCGTGCAGCAGCTCGTGTGGTTCCTGGTCGCCGCCGCCGTCCTGCTGATCGCGGTCGGCACGGTCGTCACCGGTGCCGGCCCGCACGCGGGCGACTCAAGCGATGTCGACCGTATGCACGTGAACTGGGAGAACGTCGCCAAGCTGCACGCCGTGCTGGCCTGGATCGTGGTGACGCTGACGTTCGCCCTGTGGTTCGTCCTCAAAGCGGTCGACGCCCCCAAGGGCCCCCTCCACCGCACCCGCGACCTGTTCCTGATCCTGCTCAGCCAGGGGATCATCGGCTACGTCCAGTACTTCACCGACCTCCCCGAGGCCCTCGTCGGCCTCCACATGCTCGGCTCCTGCCTGGTGTGGATCGGGGTGCTGCGCGTCGTGCTGGCGCTGCGCGAACGCCCGGAGCTCGTGGCGGATCTGCCGGGTCCTTCGACGGAATCGACGCTCACGCGCGCGTGAGGCAGTCGATCGCGGGGCCCGAGGTAGGTGACGGTCGGCCGGGCACCACGGTAGAAGGAGTTCACTCCACCCCGTAGACCCGCCGCGCGTTCCCCGCCGCGATCAGCCCCGACACCCGCTGTGCGTCGGCTGACGACCAGGCCCCCTCGGCGACCCAGGCGCCGAGCACCCGCGCGAGCGCCTCACGGAAGAGGCGTGCTCCGACCACATGAAGTTCGGGCAGTCCGTGTGCGCCGCTGGAGAAGAGGAGCTTGCCGAAGGGCGCCAGCTCGAGGATCTCGGCGAGGACGGCAGCCGCCCGCGCCCCCATACGGACCAGGGCGGCTCCGAGGTCGGCGTACACATGGGGGAAGACGCCGGCGAGGTGGGCCGCGTGCCGGTGGTAGGGGTAGCCGTGCAGGAGGACGAGGTCGGTGCCCAGTCCGGCCGTGGCGCGGGCGAAGTCGGTGAGCAGGACGGGGTCGGTGCGGTCGATGCGCAGGCCGGGTTCGCCGAGTCCTGCGTGAAGTTGCAGGGGCAGGCCCGAGGCGACCGCGATCCACAGCAGGTGACGGAGGAGGACGGGGTCGCTCAGGGCTCCGCCCACCCGGCGTCCGGCCAGCCAGCGGCCCGCCGCGCCCCGCACCTCTCCCGGCCCGGGCGGCTCGGGCGCGAGCGCCAGACCGTGCCGTACGCCCGCCACGGAGGTGAAGGCCACGGCGTTCGCGGCGGCGCCGTGCACGGACTCGGCGAGATTGGCGAGAAAGGACTCGACCGTGCCGGAGGTGTCGGCGACCTGTTCGGCCAGCAGCTCCAGGCGGACGATCTCGTGCGCCTCGGCGGCGCCCGCGGAGGCCATCTCACCGGGCCCGGTGAGATCGCCGGGCAGCCCGGTGTCGACGAGATAGGTCGTGATGCCGCTGCCGCGCAGCAGCCTGCGGCCCGATTCGAGTACGCCGAGTTCGCGGCGCCGGGCCAGATAGCGGGCGGGCGGACAGTGCGGCTCCAGACCGAGCAGCGGTGGGCACCAGCGGCGTACGGCGAAACCGGTCTGGGTGTCGAAGAGGGTGGTACCGGCGGCGGGCGGGCCCTCGGTCCTGGCGAGGTGGGCCTCGAAGGTGCCGAGGCCCAGCTCCGTCCGCAGGACGCCGTGGCAGTACTGGTCCACCAGGGACGGCGTTTCGATCATCCGGGCTCCCGTGACTGGACCGTGTCTACTCAGGTCCTAACGGGTGAACCGGGCGTCAGGTGTTGCTTGCGCACACCCCGTACGAACGGCCGACGGTTGTCGGTCGGCGCGCGATGCGTGATCCTCAGCCGTTGCTGGGCCCGCCGAGCTGGATGCCCGCCATGCGCTTCCACTCGTAGGGGCCGGTTTTCATCTTCGCCGCGAACTCCCCGTCGAACGCCTCGTGCACCGTGATCCCGGACCTCTTCACGGCCTCCTCGGCGATCGCGTATGTGGGCGCCACGAGGTCGCCCCAGCCGCCGTCCTCGCCGACGAGCACGATCCGGGCGCCGCGCTGCCCGATGTACGCCACGTGTCCCTCTGCGCCGCCGTGCTCCTTGGAGAAGGCGGCGATCTGCTTCACGAGCTTGGCCGTCCTGCGCTCGGCCCTGGCGTCCTGGGCGGTGCCGGCCGTCTCGTCAACCTGCTGGGTGTCTGCCATGGCCAGGATGCTACCGACGAGTAGATCAAACGGCGACGGGCGGGGTGCGTGGCCTTGGCCACCCACCCCGCCCGTCGGGAGCCTCAGCGCAGGAAGGGGTCCACCGCGACGGCGACGAACAGGATCGACACATATGTGATCGACCAGTGGAACAGCCGCATCTCTTTGAGCTTGCCGCCCGTCACCTCGGCCTTGGCGCGGCTTTGCAGACCGTGCGCCTCCCACAGCCAGAACCCGCCGGCGCCGAGCGCGACGGCCGTGTAGAACCAGCCGGTGTAGCCGAGCGGGGTGAGCAGCAGCGAGACCGCGACCATCACCCAGCTGTAGATGACGATCTGGCGGGCGACCACCTTGTTGGAGGCGACGACCGGCAGCATCGGCACGCCCACGCGCGCGTAGTCGTCCCTGACCTTCATGGACAGCGGCCAGTAGTGCGGCGGCGTCCAGAAGAACATCACGAGGAAGAGGATGACCGGCGCCCACGACATCGAGTTCGTGACGGCCGACCAGCCGATGAGGACCGGGAGGCAGCCCGCGATGCCGCCCCAGACGATGTTCTGCGACGTACGGCGCTTGAGGATCATCGTGTAGACGACCACATAGAAGAGGAGCGCTCCGAGCGACAGCCAGGCGGACAGCCAGTTGACGGTCAGGCCGAACAGCAGTGTCGAGAGGACGGCAAGCGAAATACCGAAGACCAGGCACTCGCGCGGGCTGACCATGCCGGTGACCAGCGGGCGCTGCGAGGTGCGCTCCATCAGGGCGTCGATGTCACGGTCGATGTACATGTTCAGCGCGTTGGCGCCGCCCGCCGACAGATAGCCGCCGAGGCAGGTGAGGAGCACGAGCTGCAGGTCGGGCACGCCCTGCTGGGCCAAGAACATCACCGGAACGGTGGTGATCAGCAGCAGCTCGATGATGCGCGGCTTCGTCAGCGCCACGAAAGCTTTGACACGGGCCCCGAACGGCCGCTGGCCCCGGCTGCTACTCGCATCGAGTACCCCCGCTGGACGGGATTCGACGGCCGTCACGCACACCCCTGACAGAGACATTCCAGCAAGCCCCGGGTGTGAACTCCCGGTAAAGGCTCGCGCGTACCACGCCACTGTAGACGTTGCCCAGACCCCGGCATTCGCGGGGGTGGGGTCGTGTTGAGCGGCATCGCTGGAAGAGCCGGGCGTCACTCGATTGAGCACTCGGACGAGCGGTTCCGTATTCACATGCCGAACGCGGAACGGACCGGTCGGGAGGCGGATCCCGAAGAGTCCCGGCAGTCTGGAATGACTCGAAAAAACGCACGTACTTACGGGGGTAGGCTCGACAACGGCCGGTGGGCGCCCAGTGCACCGGTATTCGACATGTGTGACATGTGGAGAGGAGCCCTGACCCAGGGTGAGCACCAAGCCGACCACCGCAGACCTCGAGTGGACCGAGTTGGACCAGCGGGCCGTGGACACCGCCCGCGTCCTGGCCGCCGATGCCGTACAGAAGGTCGGCAACGGCCATCCCGGTACGGCGATGAGCCTGGCGCCCGCCGCCTACACCCTCTTCCAGAAGGTGATGCGGCACGACCCGGCGGACGCCGACTGGGTAGGACGCGACCGTTTCGTGCTGTCCGCAGGCCACACGTCCCTGACCCTCTACACCCAGCTGTACCTGGCCGGCTTCGGTCTGGAGCTGGATGATCTGAAGGCGTTCCGCACCTGGGGCTCCAAGACGCCGGGCCACCCGGAGTACGGGCACACCACCGGCGTGGAGACCACGACCGGTCCGCTGGGCCAGGGTGTCGCCAACGCCGTGGGCATGGCGATGGCCTCCCGTTACGAGCGCGGTCTGTTCGACCCGGACGCCCCTCAGGGCGAGTCCCCGTTCGACCACTTCATCTACGCGATCTCCGGTGACGGCTGCCTTCAGGAGGGCATCTCCGCGGAGGCATCCTCCCTCGCCGGCCACCAGAAGCTCGGCAACCTGGTCCTGCTGTGGGACGACAACCACATCTCGATCGAGGGCGACACCGAGACGGCCGTCTCCGAGGACACCGTCAAGCGGTACGAGGCCTACGGCTGGCATGTGCAGCGCGTGGCCCCGAAGCCGGACGGCGACCTGGACCCGCACGCCATCTACAACGCGATCCAGATCGCGAAGCAGGTGACCGACAAGCCGTCGTTCATCGCGATGCGCTCGATCATCGCCTGGCCCGCCCCGAACGCGCAGAACACCGAGGCCGCGCACGGCTCGGCGCTCGGCGACGACGAGGTCGCGGCCATCAAGCGCGTCCTCGGCTTCGACCCGGAGAAGTCCTTCGAGGTCACGGACGAGGTCCTCGCGCACACCCGTGGCGCCCTGGACCGCGGCCGGGAGGCCAAGGGCGAGTGGGAGAAGGGCTTCGCCGCCTGGCGCACCGCCAACCCGGAGCGCGCCGCCGAGTTCGACCGCATCGCGGCGGGAGAGCTGCCGGCCGGCTGGGAGGAGAAGCTCCCGGTGTTCGAGGCGGGCAAGGCGGTGGCCACCCGTGCCGCGTCCGGCAAGGTGCTCCAGGCTCTCGGCGCGGTCATCCCCGAGCTGTGGGGCGGCTCCGCCGACCTCGCCGGCTCGAACAACACCACGATCGACAAGAACAGCTCGTTCCTCCCCGCGGACAACCCGCTCCCGGAGGCGAACCCGTACGGCCGCACGATCCACTTCGGTATCCGCGAGCACTCCATGGCCGCGGAGATGAACGGCATCGCGCTGCACGGCAACACCCGCATCTACGGCGGCACCTTCCTGGTGTTCTCCGACTACATGCGCAACGCCGTACGCCTGTCCGCACTGATGCACGCGCCGGTGACGTACGTCTGGACGCACGACTCGATCGGCCTCGGCGAGGACGGCCCGACGCACCAGCCGGTCGAGCACCTGGCCTCGCTGCGCGCCATCCCCGGCCTCAACGTGGTCCGTCCCGCCGACGCCAACGAGACCGCCATCGCGTGGCGCGAGATCCTCAAGCGCTGGACCAAGGTGTTCGGCAAGGGCGCCCCGCACGGCCTGGCGCTGACCCGTCAGGGCGTGCCGACCTACGAGGCCAACGAAGATGCCGCTCGCGGCGGTTACGTGCTGTTCGAGGCCGAGGGCGGCACGCCCGAGGTCATCCTCATCGGCACCGGATCCGAGGTGCACGTCGCCGTCGAGGCGCGCGAGCAGCTGCAGGCCGCCGGCGTTCCGACGCGGGTCGTGTCCATGCCGTCCGTGGAGTGGTTCGAGGAGCAGGACCAGGGGTACCGGGACAGCGTCCTGCCGCCGTCCGTGAAGGCGCGGGTCGCCGTCGAGGCCGGTATCGGTCTGACCTGGCACCGGTTCGTCGGGGACGCCGGACGCATTGTTTCGCTGGAGCACTTCGGTGCTTCGGCCGACGGCAAGGTGCTCTTCCGCGAATTCGGCTTCACTCCGGAGAACGTCGCCAATGCCGCCCGGGAATCGATCGCCGCAGCCCAGCGCTGACGCTGATATACGACACGTAGGAGATGGAATTTCCATGACAGACGCACTCAAGCGCCTCTCCGAGGAAGGCGTCGCGATCTGGCTGGACGACCTGTCGCGCAAGCGGATCACGTCCGGCAATCTCGCCGAACTGATCGACCAGCAGCACGTCGTGGGCGTCACCACCAACCCGTCGATCTTCCAGAAGGCGATCTCACAGGGCGACGGCTACGACCAGCAGCTGTCGGACCTCGCCGCCCGCAAGGTCACCGTCGAAGAGGCCGTCCGCATGATCACGACGGCGGACGTCCGTGACGCCGCCGACATCCTGCGCCCTGTCTTCGACGCCACCGGCGGCCAGGACGGCCGGGTCTCGATCGAGGTCGACCCGCGTCTGGCGCACAACACCAAGGCGACCGTCGCCGAGGCCAAGCAGCTGGCCTGGCTGGTGGACCGCCCCAACACCCTGATCAAGATCCCGGCCACCAGGGCGGGTCTCCCGGCGATCACCGAGACGATCGGTCTCGGCATCAGCGTCAACGTCACGCTGATCTTCTCGCTGGAGCGCTACCGCGAGGTCATGGACGCGTACCTGTCCGGCCTGGAGAAGGCTCGTGAGAGGGGTCTCGACCTCTCCAAGATCCACTCCGTGGCGTCCTTCTTCGTGTCCCGTGTGGACACCGAGATCGACAAGCGCCTCGACGCGCTCGGCACGGACGAGGCCAAGGCCGCCCGCGGCAAGGCGGGGCTCGCCAACGCCCGGCTCGCCTACGAGGCGTACGAGGAAGTCTTCTCCTCCGACCGCTGGGCCGCCCTCGACAAGGCGCAGGCCAACAAGCAGCGTCCGCTGTGGGCCTCGACCGGCGTCAAGGACAAGGCGTACAAGGACACCCTGTACGTCGACGAGCTGGTCGCGCCGAACACGGTGAACACCATGCCGGAGGCCACCCTCTTCGCCACCGAGGAGCACGGCCAGATCACCGGCAACACCATCGCCGGTACGTACGAGCAGTCCCGCGCCGAACTGGACGCACTCGAGAAGCTCGGGATCTCGTACGACGAGGTGGTCCAGCTCCTGGAGGAAGAGGGCGTCGAGAAGTTCGAAGCCTCCTGGAACGACCTGCTCAAGTCGACCGAGGCGGAGCTTGAGCGCCTCGCCCCCTCGGAGGGCTGAAATCTTGTCGAGCAGCAACCCGCTGCGTGACCCCGCAGACCGACGGCTCCCGCGTATCGCGGGGCCGTCGGGCCTGGTCATCTTCGGCGTCACGGGCGATTTGTCACGCAAAAAGCTGATGCCCGCCGTGTACGACCTCGCCAACCGAGGTCTGCTGCCGCCGGGCTTCTCGCTCGTCGGCTTCGCACGCCGCGAGTGGGCCAACGAGGACTTCGCCCAGGAGGTCCACGACGCGGTCAAGGCGCACTCCCGTACGCCCTTCCGCGAGGAGGTCTGGCAGCAGCTCGTCCAGGGCATGCGCTTCGTGCAGGGCACCTTCGACGACGACGACGCCTTCGAGCGGCTGCGCTCCACGATCGACGAGCTGGACAAGGCCCAGGGCACGGGCGGCAACTTCGCCTTCTATCTCTCCGTGCCGCCGTCCGCCTTCCCGGTGGTCATCCAGCAGCTGAAGAAGCACCGTCTCGCCGAGCAGGAGGGCGGCTCATGGCGGCGCGCGGTCATCGAGAAGCCCTTCGGCCACAACCTCAAGTCGGCCGAGGAACTCAACGCGATCGTGCACGAGGTCTTCGCTCCGGACCAGGTCTTCCGCATCGACCACTATCTGGGCAAGGAGACCGTCCAGAACATCCTGGCGCTGCGTTTCGCCAACCAGATGTTCGAGCCGATCTGGAACCGGTCGTACGTCGACCATGTCCAGATCACGATGGCCGAGGACATCGGCATCGGGGGGCGCGCGGGCTACTACGACGGCATCGGCGCCGCCCGTGACGTCATCCAGAACCACCTGCTCCAGCTGATGGCGCTGACCGCCATGGAGGAGCCCGCCTCCTTCGGCGCGGACGCGCTGGCCGCCGAGAAGACCAAGGTGCTCGGCGCCGTGAGGCTCCCGAAGGACCTCAGCAAGAGCACCGTACGCGGACAGTACGCGGCGGGCTGGCAGGGCGGCGAGAAGGCGGTCGGCTACCTCCAGGAGGAGGGCATCGACCCCAAGTCGAAGACCGACACGTACGCCGCGATCAAGCTGGAGATCGACAACCGCCGCTGGGCGGGCGTGCCCTTCTATCTCCGTACGGGCAAGCGCCTCGGCCGCCGCGTCACCGAGATCGCCGTGGTCTTCCAGCGCGCCCCGCACTCCCCCTTCGACCACACGGCGACGGAGGAGCTGGGCCAGAACGCGATCGTCTTCCGCGTCCAGCCCGACGAGGGCATCACGGTCCGCTTCGGCTCCAAGGTGCCCGGCACCTCCATGGAGATCCGGGACGTCTCGATGGACTTCGCGTACGGCGAGTCGTTCACGGAGTCGAGCCCGGAGGCGTACGAGCGGCTGATCCTCGACGTCCTGCTCGGCGACTCGAACCTCTTCCCGCGCACCGAGGAGGTCGAGCTGTCCTGGAAGATCCTCGACCCGATCGAGGAGTTCTGGGACAAGCACGGCAAGCCCGCGCAGTACCCGTCCGGAACGTGGGGGCCCGTCGAGGCGGACCAGATGCTCGAGCGAGACGGACGGAGCTGGCGTCGCCCATGAAGACGGACCTCACGGACACCACGGCCGGCAAGATCAACAAGGCGCTCGTGCAGGGCCGCCGGGCCATCGGCACTCCTGCCGTCGGCATGGTCCTCACCCTCGTCATCGTCACCGACGAGGAGAACGCCTACGACGCTCTGAAGGCCGCCAACGAGGCCTCCCACGAGCACCCCTCGCGCACCCTCGTGGTCATCAGGCGGGTCTCCCGCTCGCCGCGCGACCGCACGAAGTCGCGCCTCGACGCCGAGGTGCGCCTCGGAGTGGAGGCCGGCACCGGCGAGACGGTGGTGCTGCGTCTCTACGGCGAGGTGGTCAACCACGCCCAGTCGGTCGTCCTGCCGCTGCTCCTGCCGGACGCGCCCGTCGTCGTCTGGTGGCCGGTCAACGCGCCGCTCGACCCGGCGAAGGACCCGCTCGGCGCGCTCGCCCAGCGCCGTGTGACCGACACCTACGCGGCCGAAGCCCCGGTACGGGAACTGAGCGCCCGCGCCGACGCCTACACGCCCGGCGACACGGACCTGTCGTGGACCCGCATCACGCCCTGGCGCTCGATGCTGGCCGCGGCCCTGGACCAGGTCACCTGCGACGTGGACGCCGTCGAGGTGGAGGGCGAGGAGTTCAACCCGAGCTGCGAGCTGCTCGCCATGTGGCTCGCGGACCGCCTCGACGTCCCCGTCAAGCGCTCCCTGTCCTCCGGTCCCGGTCTCACCGCCGTGCGGATGGCCACGAGCTGCGGCCCGATCGTTCTGGACCGCGCCGACGGCTCCCTGGCGACTCTTTCCATCCAGGGACAGCCCGACCGCGCGGTGGCCCTCAAGCGCCGCGAGACGGCCGAGCTGATCGCGGAGGAGCTGCGCCGTCTCGACCCGGACGACACCTATGCCTCGGCGCTGAGGTACGGGGTGGACCGGCTGAACGCGACGACGGCGGAGGCCGCCGAAGAGGCGCCGGGCCCGGTCAGGACGGCGACGAAAAAGGCCCCGGCCAAGAGAGCCCCCGCGAAGAAGGCGGCCGCCAAGTGAGCACTCCGCAGCTCGTCGTCCACCGCGACAAGGAGCTGATGGCGCAGGCCGCCGCGGCCCGGCTGATCACGAAGATCGTGGACGCTCAGGCCTCGCGCGGTTACGCCTCGGTCGTCCTCACCGGCGGGCGCAACGGCAACGGGCTCCTCACGGCGCTCGCTGCCGCGCCCGCCCGGGACGCCATCGACTGGGGCCGCCTCGACCTCTGGTGGGGCGACGAGCGGTACCTGCCCGGGGGCGACCCCGACCGCAACGACACCCAGGCCCGGGCGGCGCTCCTCGACTCGGTGCCGCTGGATCCCGCGCGCGTGCATCCGATGCCCGCGTCCGACGGTCCGTATGGCGCCGATGTGGACGCGGCGGCGGAAGCGTACGCCGCCGAGCTCGCCAAGGCCGCGGGGCCCGAGAACCACGGCTCCGTTCCGACCTTCGACGTGCTGATGCTGGGCGTCGGGCCGGACGCCCATGTGGCCTCGCTCTTCCCTGAGCTGCCCGCGGTGCGGGAGACGGAGCGGACGGTCGTCGGCGTGCACGGCGCCCCGAAGCCGCCGCCGACCCGCATCTCGCTCACGCTGCCCGCGATCCGCTCCGCCCGCGAGGTGTGGCTCCTCGCGGCCGGCGAGGACAAGGCGCAGGCGGCTGCCATCGCCCTCTCGGGCGCGGGCGAGATCCAGGCACCGGCCGCCGGCGCGTACGGCCGCTCTCGGACCTTGTGGCTCCTGGACGCGGCGGCGGCCGCCCAGCTGCCCCGGTCGCTCTATCCGCCGGCTTCGCCGTGACGGGCGGGGCGGTGGGGGTCGTTTTCGCCCCCCACTGCCCCGATTTTTAGCCCGTCCGGCGTTTGAGGACGAGCGCGAAGCGCGACACGGGGGGTCTGGGGGGCGGAGCCCGCCAGGTACGGGACGGGCAGGGGCGGAGGGGGCGAAAACCCCGTAGGGCCCCCGACCGCCCCCACCCACCCCCCGTCACTTCACCGACCCCGCCATCACCCCCTGCACAAAGTGCCGCTGGAAGGCGAAGAACACGACCACCGGCACCACCAGGGACAGAAACGCCCCCGGCGCGAGCACGTCGATATTGCTCCCGAACTGCCGTATCTGCGACTGGAGTTCAACGGTCAACGGCTGCGACGAGCTGTCGGCGAAGAGCAGCGCGACGAGCATGTCGTTCCAGACCCACAGGAACTGGAAGATCGCCAGGCTCGCGATCGCCGGCCGCCCCACCGGCAGCACAAGCCGGGTGAAGATCCGCCACTCACTGCCCCCGTCCATCCGCGCCGCCTCCAGCATCTCCCGCGGCATCTCCGCGAAGTAGTTCCGCAAGAGGAAGATCGCGAACGGCAGCCCGTACGAGACGTGGAAGAGGACAACCCCGGGAATCGTGCCGAACAGCCCCAACTGGCCGAAGAGTTTGGCCACGGGCAGCAGCCCGATCTGCACCGGCACCACCAACAGCGCCACTACCAGCAGGAAGAGCGGCTCGCGGCCGGGGAACTCCAGCCAGGCGAAGGCGTATCCGGCGAGCGCGGCGATGACGACGACGAGGAACGTGGCCGGAACCGAGATCAGTACGGTGTTCCAGAACGCCCGCGTCATCCCCGAATTGCCGAGCAGCGCCGAGTAGTTGTCGAAGGACAGCCGGCCCGGACTCGCCAGAGCCGTCCACCAGCCGCCCTTCGCGGTGTCCTGGGCGGACCGCAGCGAGGACACGAACAGCCCCGCCAGCGGGGTGAGCCACACCAGGCCCACGAGCACGAGGAACGCCTGCACCAGGCTGTTGCCGAGCCCTCGCCTGAGCGCGTTCATCGTTGACTCCCTCGGAAGCGGCGGACGTTGAAGACCATGGCGGGGATCACGAGGAACAGGAGCAGCACTCCCAGCGCACTGCCCAGCCCCTGGTTGTTGCCGCCGCCGAAGGACACCAGCCACATCTGGGTGGCCAGCACGGTGGCGTCCTCCTGCACCGGCCCCGGCGCGATGATGTAGACGAGGTCGAAGACCTTCATCACGTTGATCACCAGGGTCACGAAGACCACGGTGAGCACGGGGCCGAGCAGCGGCACGGTGATCCGGCGGAAGATCTGCCATTCGTTCGCGCCGTCCATCCGGGCCGCCTCCAGCGCGTCGCGCGGCAGCGCGGCGAGCCCCGCGCCGATCAGGACCATGGCGAAGCCGGTCCAGATCCACAGATAGGCACCGATGATGGCGGGCGTGACGAGCGCGGGGCCCAGCCAGGAGACACCGTCGTAGGGCGGGGCGAAGTTCGCGGCGGGCAGCCGCACGGTGTAGGAGCCCGGACCGAGGTCCTGCAACCGGAAGGAGCCATCGGCCGCGGTGGTGGCGCTCGCGACCGTCTTGCCGTCACGCACCGCCTCGACCTTCATCCGAGGCAGTCCGCTCTCGGCCCTGTCGACCTTGCCCTGCTCCCCTCCCCCGCCCCGCGTGAAGTCCAGGTAGACGACACCGCGCAGCTCGCCGGCCGTCGCCTTGCGCGCCGCCGCCGGGTACGCGGGCCGCGCGCCCTGGGGCAGGTCATCGGCGAGTACGCCGACCAGACCGAGGTCGACGGTGTGGCCGGGCGACGCGGTCGCGGTCGTACGGTACGAGCCGTCGGTGCCCTTGGTCAGGCCCTGTCCGTCGCGGGCGCGGGCGGTCGGGTACGACGATGTGCCCTTGAAGGCGTCGTGCACGGAGACGACGGCGGCGTTGAGGACGCCCTTCTCGGGGTCCTCGTCGTAGGCGAGCCGGAAGATGATGCCCGCGGCGAGGAAGGACACGGCCATCGGCATGAACAGCAGAAGCTTGAACGCCGTTGCCCAGCGCACCTTTTCGACGAGGACGGCGAGGATGAGCCCGAGCCCGGTGAGCAGCGCCGGTGCGACGACCACCCAGATGGTGGTGTTGCGGATGGCCTTGATCGTGGCGGGGTCGCGAAACATCTCGCGGTAGTTGTCGCCGCCCACGAACCGGGTTCCGGAGGCGTCGAAGAAGCTGCGGCCGACCGAGAAGAGAACGGGATAGACGACGAGCGCGCCGAGCAGGAGCAGGGCGGGGAAGACGAAGGCGAGGGCGATGACCCGGCCGCGACGCCTGGCGCGCCGTCTGCGGTCCGCCATGCTGACGGCCGGGGGACTCGCGTCCTTCACGAGAGTGGCGGTCATGGCGATCAGTCCTGGTAGGCCTTGGCCGCCGCGTTCTCCAGCTCGGCCGCGGTCCCCTTCGGGTCGGACGGGTCGCGCAGGAAGTCCTGGAGGAGCTTCCACTCGCCGGCGCCCTTGGTGCCGCCGAACGCGGCCGGGGCCTGGTCGGACATATCGAAGCGGACCGAATCCCCGGCGGTGATCAGGGACTTGGCCGTCTCGCGGGTGATGTCGTCGCCGTAGGAGGCGAGGTCGAGCTTCTTGTTCGGGGACAGGAAGCCGCCCACCTGGGCCCACGCGGCGGACGCTTCGGGCGTCGCGAGGTACTCCAGGAACTTCATGGCGGCCTTCTGGTTCTTGCCGTCCTTGAGGACGACCGCCGCGTCACCGCCGCTGACCACGGGCGCCTTGCCGCCGCCGACCGCGGGGAAGGGGAAGAAGTTCGCGTCCTGACCGATCTTCTTTCCGAACTGGTCCTTGGCGACGCCGGCCACGAAGTCGCCCTCGTAGACCATGCCCGCGGCGGGCTTCGGGCCGAAGACCTTCTCGACGGAGCCCGGGAAGTCGGTGTTCAGGGCCCCCTTCTGACCGCCCGCTATCAGCTGCTTGTCCTTGAACAGCTTGCCGAGGGTGGTGAGGGCCTCGACCACGGTCGGGTCCGTCCACTTGATCTTGTGGGCAGCCAGGGCGTCGTACTTCTCGGGGCCGGCCTGGGAGAGATAGATGTTCTCGAACCAGTCGGTGAGGGTCCAGCCGTCCTGTCCGGCCACGGAGAAGGCCGCGAGGCCCGACTCGGAGACGGTGTGCCCGGCCTTCAGCATCGCGTCGTACGTCGTCGGCGGCTTGACGCCCGCCTGGTCGAGGGCGTCGGGGCTGTACCAGACGGTCGACTTGTGGGCGGCCTTGAAGTACAGCCCGTACAGCGTGCCGTCGACGCTGCCGTAGTTCTTCCACACACGCGCGTAGTTGGAGTCGACGGACTGCTCGGTGGTCTTGGACAGCGGCTTGAGCCAGCCCTGCTTCGCGAACTGCTGGAGCACGCCGACCTGCGGGACCATCACCACGTCGGGGGCGTTGCCGCCCTCGATCTTGCTGCCGACGACGGTGGAGACGTTGTCGCCGGTGGACACGAACTGGGTCTTGGCACCGGTCTTCTCGGTGAAGGCGTCCAGGACCTTCTGGAAGTTCTTCTGCTCGCTTCCGGACCAGACACCGGCCACGCTGATCGTCTGGCCGCTGAGCGACTTGCCGCCGCCGCCCGCGGAGACAGGGCCGCCTCCGCAGGCGGTCGCGCCGAGGGCCAGGGCGAGGGCGGTGCAGCTCGCGAGCAGGGTCGTACGTCGTCGCATCATCGTTGATGTCCCTTCGAGGGGGCGGGGAAATTGACGGGTGAGCAGGAGGGATGGCGGCTCAGGGGTTGGTGCTGTCGCTGATCCACCAGGCGGTCGTCGAGCCGGGCAGGACGCCGGGCGCGCAGGGGCCGCTGGACAGCAGGGGTGTTCCCGAGACGGGCGCGGGCGTCGGCGCCGTACCGAAGTTGACGGCGCACACCAGGCCGTCGCCGCGGACGAAGGCGAGCACGCCGGGCGGGGTCTCCAGCCAGCGCAGCGTGCCCTCGCCCAACTGGGGCAGCGCGGCGCGCAGTTGGAGGCCGTCGCGGTACAGGTGCCAGAAGGAGCGGGTGTCGGCGAGGGCGCGGTCGGTGGCGTACTCGGCGAAGTAGGCGGGCTGCGGCAGCCACGGTTTGGCGCCCTCCGCACCCGAGGTGAAGCCGAACGGGGACGCGTGCCCGGACCACGGCAGCGGCACGCGGCAGCCGTCGCGGATGCGGGCCCGGCTTCCGGTGCGCCGGAAGATCGGGTCGGTGAGCACGTCGTCGGGCAGGTCGACGACCTCGGGCAGCCCCAGTTCCTCGCCCTGGTAGATGTACGCGGCGCCGGGCAGCGCCAGCATCAGCAGGGCGGCGGCGCGAGCGCGGGCGGCGCCCAGGCCGCTGCCTTCGGTGCCGAGTTCGCCGTAACGGGTGACCGTACGGACCTGGTCGTGGTTGTTGAGGACCCAGGTGACCGTCGAGCCGGTGCCCGCGATGTCCTGCATGGCCTCGGAGATGACCTTGCGGAAGGCGTCCGCGTCCCAGGCGGCGCTCAGCAGGTCGAAGAAGAATGCCTGGTGCAGTTCGTCGTGGCGTACGTACTGGGCGTGTTCGCGGGCGGTCGGGACGGAGACCTCGCCGACGAGCAGCCGCTCACGGCCGTCACCGGCGGCGTACTCCTCGCACACGGCGCGCCAGTGCCGCCAGACGTCGTGCACCTCGGGCTGGTTCCAGGCGAGCGGGTTGACCGAGTCGCGGGTGCGGGCATCGGCCTCGGGGTCGGGCGAGTCGGGCAGGTCGGTGTGCTTGAAGAGCCCGGCTGCCACGTCGATGCGGAAGCCGTCGACACCTCGGTCGAGCCAGAAGCGCAGGACGTCCTCGAAGTGGGCGCCGACCTCGGGGTTGCGCCAGTTCAGGTCGGGCTGCTCGGGCGTGAACATGTGCAGGTACCACTGGCCGGGCCTGCCGTCCCGTTCGGTGACCCGGCTCCAGGCTGGGCCGCCGAACATGGCGTGCCAGTTGTTGGGCGGCTCGGCCCCGTCCGGGCCGCGGCCGTCGGCGAAGTGGAAGCGGGCACGGGCCGCGCTGCCCGGCGCCGAGACCAGCGCCTCCTGGAACCACGTGTGCTCGCTGGAGCAGTGGTTGGGGACGATGTCGAGGAGCACCTTGACGCCGAGGCGCCGGGCGTCCGCCATCAGCAGGTCGAACTCGGCGAGGTCGCCGAAGAGCGGGTCCACATCGCGGTAGTCGGCGACGTCGTAGCCGTGGTCGTGCTGCGGCGAGGGATAGAAGGGGCTCAGCCAGATGCCGTCGACCCCGAGTTTCTTCAGGTACGGCAGTCCGGCCCGGACCCCGGCGAGATCGCCGATGCCGTCCCCGGTGCTGTCCAGAAAGCTCCGGACGTACACCTGGTAGATCACTGCGTCGCGCCACCAGCGGTGCGTGTTGAGCGTCACCCGTTGACCTGTCTGTGCGTGCCTCCGGTTATGCATGCATGTTAGGTAGGCATGTCGCACAGGTGTCAACGAGTAGGCAGGCCCGGTCTCGGAGTTGGGGCTTTATATCCGGACTTTTCCAGCCACAAAACCGAAGATGAGATGGGCGCGTTACCTAACATGTAACTAGGATCCCGGCGATGTGTCCGAGGAGGCGGGCTCAGCCCCGGCGTGAAATGTCCGCCAGCTCGCGCGCCAGCCTGCGCACCGCGTCCTCGGGCGTCTCGTGCCCCGTCATCGCGTCGTGCACCACGGCCTGCACAGCCAGGCTGACCTGGTCGTACCGCGGGCTCTTGGGGCGCGGCGCGGCCGCCAGGACGCTCGCGCGGAGCGTCGGCAGATAGGGGAACTCCCGGATCAGTTCCGGGTCTTGGTAGAGCGCGGCCCGTACGGGAGGCAGCGCGCCCTTCGTGAGGACCTGCCGCTGCACCCGCTCGCTCGTGAGGTACGCGATGAGGCGGGCGGCGGAGGCGGGGTGCCGGGCGTGCGCGTTGACCGCGAGGTTGGAGCCGCCGAGCACGCTCGCACCGGGGCCGCCGGGTCCGGGCAGTGGCACCGCGCCGATCTTCCCGGCGACGGCGGAACCCTTGCCGGAGGCGCTGACGTAGGCGTACGGCCAGTTGCGCAGGAAGAGGAGGTGGCCGTCCTGGAAGGCCTGCCGGGACTCCTCCTCCTTGTACGTCAGCGCCTTCCGCGGTATCCAGCCGTCGCGTACGCCGCGGGCGAGGAAGCCGATGCCCTCCCGGGCCGCCGCGGAGTCGACGGTGACGCGCTCGCCCTCGTCGCCGAGGATCGTGCCGCCCGCCGAGTAGACCGCCTCGGCGGCGTTCACCGTGAGGCCTTCATAGGGCAGGAACTGGCCCGCGTAGCCGTCGAGTCCGTACTTCGGCGCGATGGTCTTCGCCTGCCGCTCCAGCTCGGCCCAGGTGCGCGGCGGCGCGAGACCCTCCTTGGCGAGGATGTCCTTGCGGTACAGGAGGAGTCCGGCATTGGTGACGTACGGGACGGCGTACAGCTTTCCGTCATACGTGGCCGTGTCCACGACCGGGGGCAGGAAGCCGTCGAGCGGGAAGCGGTCCCGGGCCAGCGGGGAGATCCAGCCCGCGGCGGCGAACTCCGAGGTCCAGGCGACGTCGATATTGAGGACGTCGAAGCGGCTTCTGCCGCCGCCGCGCAGGTCGGTGGTCATTTGCGCGTGGGTCTCGTCGGCGGAGTCCGGCAGCTCGACGAGGGTGACCTTCTCGCCGGGGTGGGTGCGGTTCCAGCCCCGCAGCAGCGGGCCGAGGTAACTGGTGAGGTCCCCGGCGGTGGCCAGGGTCAGGGGGCCGCGGCCGCCCCCGCTCCCCTCGTCGGCCCGCGCTCCGGAGCCGACGTAACCGGTCAGGACCACGACGAGGACGAGGAGGCCCCTACCGGCGGCGTGTATCCACCGCATAGGTTCCTCCCTGTGCACCTGCGCCGGGCACCTTCGCCCGGAGTCAGAGGCCATGTATACCTGTTAGGTATGGGCGATACTAGGGCCTGCGACACATTACAAAGGACGCGAAGAGGAGAGCACGAGTGCGCCTGCCCCTCCTGGCTCTCCTGGCGCGCGGTCCGGCCCACGGCTACGAGCTCAAGCAGGACCTTGAGCAACTGCTGGGTGCCGCGTACCCTCAGCCGAACGTCGGCCAGATCTATGTGACGCTGGGCCGCCTCGAGAAGTCGGGACTGATCGAGGGCGAGGAAGTCGAGCAGTCCAGCCGGCCCAACAAGAAGATCTACCACCTCACCGACGCCGGGCGTGAGGCGCTGCGCGCCTGGTACGAGGAGACGGCGGAAGAGCCGCGGGTGCGGGACGAGTTCTTCATGAAGCTCGCGCTCGCGCCGCAGACCGGTCTCGCCGACCAGATCGCCCTCATCAACAAACAACGGCGCCACTACCTGAACACCATGCGCAGCCTGTCGAAGCTGGCTGCCGCCGAGAACCGGGACAACCGCGTCTCCCAGCTGCTCATCGAGGGCGCCATGCTGCATCTGCAGGCCGACCTCGACTGGCTGGAGCGCTGCCAGGAGGAACTGGAGGAGCTGGAATGAGCCGCACCGCTCCTTTGCCGCGCGCCGGGGACGCTCCTGTGCTGCGCGCCGAGGGCCTGGTCAAGACCCACTACGGCGAGGGCGCCCCCGCGCACGCCGTGCGGGGCGTGGACCTTGCCGTACGGCAGGGCGAGTTCGTGGCCGTCACCGGCCCGTCCGGCGCCGGGAAGTCGACGCTGCTGCATCTGCTCGGCGGGCTTCAGCGACCGGACTCCGGCAGCATCTGGCTGGACGGCGAGTGCACGGACGCGTACGGCGAGGCGCGCTGGGCGGTCGAGCGCCGGCGCCGCATCGGCATCGTCTTCCAGTTCTTCAACCTGGTGTCGAACCTGTCGGTCGCCGACAACGTCGAGCTGCCCGCCCTGCTCGCCGGGGTCTCCCCCAAGCAGGCGCGCGCCGAGCGCGAACAGCTTCTCGCCGAGCTGGGTCTTCAGGGCAAGGAGCGCAGCATGCCGGGCGAGCTGTCCGGCGGCGAGCAGCAGCGCGTGGCGCTGGCCCGTGCCCTGGTCAACCATCCGCCCCTGCTGCTCGCCGACGAGCCGGCGGGCAGCCTCGACAGCAAGGGCACCCGCGAGGTGACGCGGCTGCTGTCCCGCTTCCACCAGCGTGGCCAGACCATCCTCCTGGTCACCCATGACGCACGGCTCGCCAGCGCCGCGGACCGGGTGATCAGCTTCTTCGACGGCCGAATAGCCGACGACGCGGAACTCGCCGGCACGCCGGCACGCGGCACGGGGATATCCGGTGTACTGGAACTGAGGGACTGAGCGACGTGCGCAACACCGACCTCCTGCCCACAGCCCGGTCCACCGGGGGCGGACTCCGGCTCACGGACAGTTCCGGCGCGGGCGGGTTCCTGGTTGCGGGCGGGTTCGTCGTGGGCGGGCCCCTGGTCGCGGGCGGGTTCGTGGTGGGCGGGCTCCTGGTCCCGGGCCGTTTCGTCGCGGGCGAGCCCCGGCACGCGGACAGTCCCGGCGCGAGCCAGCCCCCGGTCCCGGGCCGCTCCGTCCGGGGCGGGCCCCCGGTCGGAGCTGGTTCCGGCGCGGGCGAGCCCCGGCACGCAGACAGCCCCGGCGCGGGCGGCCCCCGGCTTGCGGTCGGTTTCGGCGGATGCGAGCCGCAGTTCCGGCCGGTCTCGCGCGGGGCGCGCGGCTGGGTCCTCGTCCGTGAGTCGAGGGGCTGAGCCGGGATGCGGGCCACGCTGCGCTGGGCGCACGCCGATCTGCGCAGGCATCGCGGTGAAGCGCTGTTCATCGTGCTCGCCACCGCCGGGATCGTCGCCTCGCTGCTGCTGGCCACCGCGCTCTTCGGGTACGCGACCAACCCCTGGCAGCGCGTCTTCACCCAGTCGCACGGCGCGCACGTGTGGATCCACACCGGACCGTCGGCCGATGCGCGCGAACTCGCCGAACTGGACGGGGTCCAGTCCGTCGCGGGCCCGTATCCCACCGCCACCACCGCCGTCGAATCGCGCGGCACCCGCGCCTCCGTCGAACTGCGCGGCACCGTCGAACCGCCCGCCACCGGCCGTCCCCTGCTGGTCTCCGGCCGCTGGCTCGACCCCACCACGCCGGACGGCGTGGTCCTTGAGAGCAGTCTCGCCCGGGGCCTGTGGGCCGAGCCCGGCGACACCCTCACCGTTCCCGGCACCGCACGGACCCTGACCGTCCTCGGTATCGCGGACAGCGCCGAGCCGCATTACAGCCCCGGGGAGCGCTCGGGCCTCGTATGGGCGCTCCCCTCCGCCGTGCAGCGCACCGCCGGGCGCGGCGGCCAGGTGACCGGCCTTCGGCTGTCTGATCCCGGCGACACGGACTACGCCGTCCAGCGGGCGGTCACGCTCCTCGGCGCCGGCGCGGTCACCGAGGTCTCCCCCTGGCAACAGGCGCGGGCGGAGGCGCAGGGCGACAACCGGCTGCTCGGCCAGGTCCTCGCCCTGTTCGGCGTGGGCGCCCTGGTCGCCGCCGCGCTCGCCGTGCACGGAGCCATCGGCACCCGTATCCGCGGCCACCTCCGGGACATCTCGGTGCTGAAGGCGATCGGTTTCACTCCGGGCCAGGTGGTGCGTGTCTTCCTCCTCCAGCACGTGGCGTTCGCGCTCATGGGCGCCGTGCTCGCCACGGCCCTCGCCCAGGCCCTGGGCAGTCGTATCCCCGGACGTCTCGGAGACGCGGTCGGTGTGTGGCAGGGGTTGCCGGGGCACACGGCGGCCCTGTTCGCGGTACCCGTGGCCGCGGTGCTGTTCATCGCCGCGACCACCGGGCTCGCGGCCTGGCGAGCCGGACGGGTGCCCCCGGTGCCGGGCCTGCGAGGCGCGGCGCCGCTCGGCGGGCGCTTGTCGGGCCTGGCGCGCGGCGCCCTCGGGCTGCGGCTGCCGTCCGCGCTGGTCCTGGGCTGGCACAAGGCGTTCACCCGACGACCGCGCTCGCTCGCCACGGTGGCCCGCCTCACGCTTCCGCTGCTGCTGATCGTGGTGGCGATGAGCGCCTGGACCACCATCGACCGCTTCCACAGCAGACCCGAGCAGATCGGTCTCGCCGCGGCGCTCACCGTACGGGCCGACGAGAGTCTGAACGATCCGGACGTACGGGCCCTGCTGGCCAAGAATCCGCAGGTCACCGCCGTCCACCCGGGTGTCGAGGTGGCCGCGCTCGTCCCCGGCCAGACGGGCACGATCGCGCTGCGCGGGCTCGGCACGCGCAAGGAGCCGTACCCCTTCTCGCTGGCCGAGGGCCGCCCCGCGCGCGGACCCGACGAGGCGGTGGCCGGTCAGGGGCTGCTCGACCTGCTGGATGTGCGGGTCGGCGACTGGGTGCGGATGACGGTGGGCGCGCAGCCGCAGATCCTGCACATCGTGGGGCGCAGCATCGAGCCGGAGAACGGCGGCCGGGTCATCTCCACCTCGCTCGACACCCTCCGCGAGAACGACCCCGGCCTCCGGCCGACCCTCTACCAACTCCAGCTGCGCCCGAGCGCCGACCCGCACCAGGTCGCCACCGCGCTGACCGCCGCCGGGCACGGCCACGTCGACGTGCACGCCGTGACGAACCCGGCCGACGGGCTCTCGCCGCTGCGCGGAGTCGTCGTGGGGCTGATCGCCGTACTGGCTTTGATAGGCCTCATCGAGCTGCTCACCGCGATCGGCGGCACCGTGCGCGAGGGCGAGCGGGATCTGCTGGCGCTGAAGGCGATCGGGCTGACTCCGCGGCAGATCACCGCGGTCACCGTGATGGCCACGGGGTGCACGGCCCTGGCCGCGGTCCTCCTCGGTACTGCGCTGGGGGTGCCCCTCGCGCATTGGCTGATCGACGCCCAGGGCAGGTCGAGCGGCATCGGCGCCGGGATCGCCCGGGGGCCGTCCCCCGTCCTCCTGCTGCTGTTCGGCACGGCGGCCGTGCTGGGCGCCGCCGCACTCGCCGCCCTGCCCGCGGCCCGAGCGGCCCGCCGACGACTGGCCGACACCCTGAGCGCGGCGGCTTGAGCCGGGTCAGCTCCCGTACGGAGCTTGGCCGTACGGGAGCTGCGGGCCGGGCGGCCCGTAGGGATGGCCCTGCGGATACGGGGCGTACGGGTTCTGCGGGCCGGGCGCGTAAGGATTCCCTTGCGGCGGTACGTACCCGCCGGGCGGTGTGTACGCGGGGCGCGGCGGCGGCAGGGTCGCGGGATGGGCGCGCAGCCGGATCCCGTAGCGGCGCTTGAGTCGGCTCATCTCCAGCAGGGCGATCCCCGTGACGGTCATCGGCGCACCCAGGATGAAGACGATCCCCATCGTGAGGCTGAGGCCGTGCAGGTCGCCGGTGACGAGATCGGGAAGGGCCATCAGCCAGGTCGTCACCGTGGCGAGCAGCGGCGGCAGACACCGGTGCACGGCCGCCGTGCCGAAGAAGTTCCCGGACACCTGCACCGCTCCGTAGGCCACGAAGCCGGTCAGCCAGAGCGCGGTCAGACCGAGCAGCACCAGCATGAGGCCGCCGAGCGAGGTCGACGTCTGCCACAGGAACACCGTCCCCACGACGGTCCCGATGAAGAGCAGCAGCAGTTTGAGCGAGTTGAACAGGGACGTCCGCAGCTGGCGGACGGTCCCGGTGCGCCGCCACACGAAGAGCATCACGCCCACGGTCAGCGGTGTGATGAACAGCAGGACGGCGGACGCCGTCAGCATGTTCTCCAGCACTTCCGTGAAGTCGAACTTGCCCTGTACGAAGGTGTACACGCCGAACGCCGCGACCGCTCCGGCGATGACCCGCACCCGCTTGAGCCGCTCCACGGACAGATCGACGGACTCCGGGATCCACGCCGGGTGGAACACCGCCTTCGCCACCTGCTTGGGCTGCAGGAACGACCTCGCCGACAGCGTGCCGCTCGTCCAACTCCCCCGCGAACCAGCCACGTTCCGCTCCCCCGAGCCATCGCCTTCATGATCGCCCGGGGATTCTACGGGAAGCGGACGGACTCCCGCCGCCCGCTTCCCCGTATGCGGGCTCCCTACCGGCCGCGCAGCTCCCGGTACTTGGCGACAAGAGCCTTCGTCGACTCGTCCAGTCCCGACACCTCCGCGCCCTCGGTCAGCGCGGGTTCGACGCGCTTGGCGAGGACCTTGCCCAGCTCGACGCCCCACTGGTCGAAGGAGTCGATGTTCCAGACGGCGCCCTGCACGAACACCTTGTGCTCGTACAGCGCGACCAGCTGCCCCAGGACCGAGGGGGTCAGCTCACGCGCGAGGATCGTGGTCGTCGGGTGGTTGCCCTTGAACGTCTTGTGCGGCACCAGCTCGTCGGCCACCCCCTCGGCGCGCACCTCGTCCGGCGTCTTGCCGAAGGCGAGGGCCTGCGTCTGCGCGAAGAAGTTCGCCATCAACAGGTCGTGCTGACCGACCAGACCGGGCAGCAGGTCGGCGACCGGCTCGGCGAAGCCGATGAAGTCCGCCGGGATCAACTTCGTCCCCTGATGGATGAGTTGGTAGTACGCGTGCTGCCCGTTGGTGCCGGGCGTCCCCCACACCACCGGCCCCGTCTGCCACTCCACCTCACGTCCGTCACGGTCCACGGACTTGCCGTTGGACTCCATGTCCAGCTGCTGCAGATACGCGGTGAACTTGGACAGGTAGTGCGAGTACGGCAGCACGGCGTGCGACTGGGCGTCATGGAAGTTGCCGTACCAGATGCCCAACAGGCCGAGGAGCAGCGGCACGTTGGACTCGGCGGGGGCGCTCCTGAAGTGCTCGTCGACGAGGTAGAACCCGTTGAGCATCTCGCGGAAGCGGTCGGGGCCGATCGCGATCATCAGGGAGAGCCCGATGGCCGAGTCGAACGAGTACCGCCCGCCGACCCAGTCCCAGAACTCGAACATGTTGGCCGTGTCGATGCCGAAGTCCGACACCTTCCCGGCGTTCGTCGACAGCGCCACGAAGTGCTTGGCCACGGCCTCCTGACCGGCCTTCAGCTCGGTCAGCAGCCAGTCGCGCGCGGAGGTCGCGTTGGTGATCGTCTCGATGGTGGTGAAGGTCTTCGAGGCGATGATGAACAGAGTCTCGGCCGGGTCCAGGTCCCGTACGGCCTCGTGCAGGTCGGCGCCGTCGACGTTCGACACGAAGCGGACCGTGAGGTTGCGGTCGGTGAAGGAGCGCAGCGCCTCGTACGCCATCGCGGGACCGAGGTCCGAGCCGCCGATGCCGATGTTGACGATGTTCTTGATACGCCGGCCGGTGTGACCGGTCCACGCGCCGGAACGGACGCGCTCGGCGAAGTCGGCCATCTTGCCGAGCACGGCGTGCACCGCCGGGACGACGTTCTCCCCGTCGACCTCGATCACGGCGTCGAGCGGGGCGCGCAGCGCGGTGTGCAGCACCGCGCGGTCCTCGGTGACGTTGATCTTCTCGCCGCGGAACATGGCGTCCCTCAGCCCGAACACGTCGGTCGCCGCGGCCAGCTCGCGCAGCAGCCGCAGCGTCTCGTCGGTGACCAGGTGCTTGGAGTAGTCGACGTGCAGATCGCCGACCTGGAGCGTGTAGCCGGAGCCGCGCCCGGGATCCGCCGCGAACAGGTCCCGCAGGTGGGTGTCCCCGAATTCCTCGCGGTGCTTGGTCAGAGCGGTCCACTCGGGCGTCTGGTTGAGCCTGGTACGGCTTTCTGCGTTCATCTCGGACTTCCGCCTTCTTTCCTGCCTGTGCTGCGCACCTTGCCCCGCTGCCGGTTCCAACCTAATTGATCAGGGCTTGACGTGAGCGGTTGTGGCGCCGTCGTCCGGCTCAACAACAGATACGTCCGGCTTGACCGCGGGTATCAGCGAGATGACGGCCAGGGCGAACAGCACGGCCGCGAACAGCGCCGGCCCGTTCAGCCCGTACGCCGTCGCCACCGCGCCGCCCAGCAGGGCGCCGAGCGGGGCACCTGAGGTCGAAGCCGTACGGAACGCGGAGCTAATGCGGCCCACCATCTCCCGGGGGCTGCGCTGCTGCATCAGCGTGACCTGGTTGACATTCCACACCATGTTCATCAGGCCGAGGAGCGCCATGGCCACGACCAGGGCTCCCAGGTGACGGACGGTACCCATGAGCACCAGCGAAGCCGTCTGGACGCACCCGCCCAGCAGCAGGCTGCGGGCCCGCCCCACCCGGCGGGCGATGGGCTGGGCCGCGAAGCCGCCGCAGAAACTGCCCGCCGAGTACGCCGTCATCGCCGCCGCGTATCCCGCGTTCCCCGTGTGCAGCCAGCGGGTCACATGCAGCACCAGGGTGGCGATGAGCGCGCCCATGCCGATGTTGCACAGCAAGGTGGCCGTGCAGGTCGCTCGCAGCACCCGGTCGCCCCACAGGGCGCGCAGGCCCTCGCCTATCTCCGCCCGCAGGGTGTTCCCGGCCGGACGCGGCTCCCGCTCGGGCGCCCGGACACGCAGGGAGGCCACCAGCGCGGCGGCAAGCAGATAGGAGGTCGCGTCGGCGGCGAACGGCACGGCGGCCCCGACGGTGAGCAGCAGCGGCACGAAGGGGCCGGCCAGCAGGCCTCCGGCGAGCTGCTGTCCGGTCATCAGCCGGGCGTTGGCGCCGCCGAGACTTTCGCGGTCCACCAGAGACGGCAGCAGGGCCGTGGACGCGTTGTCGAAAAGCGTCTGGAGGGTGGTGAGGGTGAAGGCGAGGGCGATCAGCAGGGCGATCGACGCCTGCCCGAGCCCGACGGCCAGGGCGAAGCCCGCCACCAGTGTGCCGCGCAGGGTGTCCACCGCCCACATCGCACGCCGCTGGTCCACGCGGTCGGCGATGGCCCCGCCCAGCAGCCCGAAGAGGAGCCACGGGAGGTAGCCGCAGGCCGTGACGGAGGCGATGACGAGCGGATCGTCGGTGAGCCGCACGGCCAGCAGCGGCAGCGCCGCACCACGCAGCGCGTCCCCGAACCGCGACACCACGGCCGCGCTCCACAACCGCCCGAACCCCCCGCGCCACGCGGGCGCCCGCACGCCCGCCACCTCAGCCGTCGTCACAACGCCCCCTCCGGTTCCGCCACTTCAAGAACCGTAGAGGGCGCCACTGACAATCGGCCGCCGAGCGGGCGGGGCATGGCCGGAGATCCGGCGACGGCACGGAACCCGCGCACGAAACGGCGCGGGCAGCGCGCTCGGCGAGCGGCGGCAGCGCACCCCCAGGCCAGCGACGGCAGGGCACGGCCCGGCGAGCGCCGGCAGCGCACCCCCAGGCCAGCGACGGCAGGGCACAGCCGGGCGAGCGCCGGCAGCGCACAGCCCGGCGAGCGGCGAGGACCGCGAAACAGCTCCGGCCAGGCGCACTCTGGCGCCCGGCCGGTTCTCAACTCCTAGATCTCGCCTCGCAGTTTGGCGAGCGCCTCGGCGAGGATCGCCTCACCGTCCGCGTCGCTGCGCCGCTCCCGTACGTACGCCAGATGCGTCTTGTACGGCTCGGTGCGCGGCGGGTCCGGCGGGTTGTCCCGGTCCTGTCCGGCGGGGAAGCCGCAGCGCGGGCAGTCCCAGGTCTCGGGAACCTGCGCGTCGCTGGCGAAGCTGGGCTGCGTCTCGTGCCCGTTGGAGCACCAGAAGGAGATGCGCAGCCGGGGCGCGGACTCGCCGCGCTCGGCCTCGCCCATCGGCCCCGCCCCGACCCGGCTTCCTCGGATCGCGTTGCCACTTGCCACGGTCGTAACTCCCTGCGTAATGGTGCCGCGAAGCGAGTCGGCGTGACGCTTCGCTGCGAGCGCCTCAGTCTACGTAAGGCCCAACGCGCGTCCAGTGATTGGAGTTACCTCCCCACCCCTAGACGCAAGCCCCATGATAGGCCGCGCCCGCGGGCGCGTACCGGACATGGGGCCTTACGTGCGGAATGTGCTTGCGTAATGTGCAGTTGTGCTGCCGTACCGATGTCGGTCGGAGATCAGTTGTTGACCTTCATCACGATGCCGAGCACGACAATGGACGCGAACCAGAGCAGACCGATCAGCAGGGTGATGCGGTCGAGGTTGCGCTCGGCGACCGAAGAGCCGCCGACGGACGACTGCATGCCGCCACCGAACATGTCGGAGAGGCCGCCGCCCTTTCCCTTGTGCATCAGCACCAGCAGCATCAGCAGCAGGCTGAAGACGATCAGGGCGATCGAGAACCCCAAAACCACGGCTGGACCAACTTCCTCGGAACTGGATGGACGACGGGGGTCCGGTGCCACCGCACCAGACCCCCGCAAGGGTACGACGAATCGCCGCTACCGCATACTCACAGCTTGCCGGTTCGCCTCCGGGGCGCTCGAAGCCGGTGTCGAGAGGCCGACCGTGCTCAGCCCTTCGGGCCTCCGCGCTCCCCCACGCTCGGCTCCGCTCGAGCGGGGGGACCCCCATGCCCTCTCGACACCGTCCGCGCCCCTTCGGCTCACTGGTCGCGGAACCGGACGATCTTGACGAACTCTTCGGCGTCGAGCGACGCACCGCCGACCAGGGCGCCGTCGATGTCGGGCTTCGCCATGATCTCGGCGACGTTACCCGACTTCACGGAACCGCCGTACTGGATGCGGACCTGGTCGGCCAGCTCCTGCGTGTACAGCTCGGCGACCTTGCCGCGGATCGCCGCGCAGACCTCCTGGGCGTCGTCGGCGCCGCAGACCTTGCCGGTGCCGATGGCCCAGACGGGCTCGTACGCGATCACGATCGACTCCGCCTGTTCGGCCGGGAGGTCCTTGAGACCGCCCTCGACCTGCGCGAGCGTGTGCGTGACGTGGTTGCCCGCCTCCCGGACGGCCAGCTCCTCGCCGACGCACAGGATCGGGGTCAGACCGTGCTTGTAGGCGGCCTTGACCTTGGCGTTGACGAGCTCGTCGGTCTCGGCGTGGTACTGGCGGCGCTCGGAGTGCCCGATGACGACGTACGTGCACTTCAGCTTGGCCAGCATCGAGCCGGAGATCTCGCCGGTGTAGGCACCTGCGTCGTGCGCCGAGACGTCCTGAGCGCCGTACTTGATCTTGAGCTTGTCACCGTCGACCAGGGTCTGCACGGAGCGCAGGTCGGTGAAGGGCGGCAGGACGGCGACCTCACAGGCCTCGTAGTCCTTGTCCGCCAGGGCGAAGGCGAGCTTCTGGACGTGCGCGATGGCCTCGAGGTGGTTGAGGTTCATCTTCCAGTTGCCCGCCATCAGCGGCGTGCGCGTGCTCATTGAGGTCAGTCCTCCAGTGCGGCGAGGCCGGGGAGCGTCTTGCCCTCGAGGTATTCGAGGGAGGCGCCGCCACCGGTCGAGATGTGGCCGAATGCCGTCTCGTCGAAGCCCAGGATGCGGACGGCCGCGGCGGAGTCGCCGCCGCCGACGACCGTGAAGGCCGGGGAGTCGAGGAGGGCCTGGGCGACCGCCTTGGTGCCCTCGGCGTAGTCGGGGTGCTCGAAGACGCCCATCGGTCCGTTCCAGAAGACGGTGGCCGCGTCGGCGAGCTTCGAGGCGTACTGCTTGCGGGTCTCAGGACCGATGTCGAGACCCTCCTGGTCGGCCGGGATGGCGTCCGCGGCGACGGTGGTGGGGTTGGCCGGGGCCTTCGTCTTGAGGTCCGGGAACTCAGGGGCGACGAGGACGTCGACGGGGAGGACCAGCTCCACGCCGTTCTTCTCCGCGCGCTCGATGTACTCCTTTACGGCCGGGACCTGGTCCTCCTGGAGGAGGGAGATGCCGACCTCGTACCCCTTGGCCTTGAGGAAGGTGTACGCCATGCCGCCGCCGATGAGGAGACGGTCGGCCTTGCCGAGCAGCTGGTCGATGACGGCGAGCTTGTCGGAGACCTTGGCGCCGCCGAGCGCGACCACATAGGGGCGCTTGACGTCCTCGGTGAGCTTCTTCAGGACGGCGACCTCGGTGGCGATGAGGTAGCCGGCGTAGTGCGGCAGGCGGGCCGGAAGGTCGTACACGGAGGCGTGCTTGCGGTGCACCGCACCGAAACCGTCGCCTACGTAGACATCGGCCAGGGCCGCCAGCTGGTCGGCGAACTCGGCGCGCTCGGTGTCGTCCTTCGACGTCTCGCCGGCGTTGAAGCGCAGGTTCTCGATGACCGCGACCTGGCCGGGCTGCAGGCCGTTCACGGCGTCGTGGGCGGCGGGGCCGACGGTGTCCTGCGCGAACGCGACGGGCGCGCCGAGGAGTTCACCAAGGCGCTCGGCGGGCTGCAGCAGGGAGAACGCCGGGTCCGGGGCGCCCTTGGGACGGCCCAGGTGCGAGGCGACGACCACCTTGGCACCCGCCTCGGCGAGGGCCTTGACGGTGGGCAGCACGGCGCGGATGCGGCCGTCGTCGGTGATGAGGCCGTCGGCCATCGGCACGTTCAGGTCGGCGCGGACGAAGACCCGCTTGCCGTCCACGCCTTCGGCGAGAAGTTCGTCGATCGTCTTCATAAGGGGACTCCTAAGGAAGGCTCTTCAGATCCGGGAGGGCTGATCGATCACTACGTAGCACAGGGCTCGGACAGCGCGGCCTTGCGCTGCCCGAGCCCTGTGCTCACATCGAGGTGCCTGCTCCGGGACTTAGAGCTGGCCGCCGACGAAGACCGTGAGGTCGACGAGGCGGTTGGAGTAGCCCCACTCGTTGTCGTACCAGCCGAGGATCTTCACCGTGTTGCCCTCCTGAACCATGGTCAGGAGGGAGTCGAAGGTGCAGGAGGCCTGGTCGCCGACGATGTCCGAGGAGACGATCGGGTCCTCGGTGTACGACAGGTAGCCCTTGAGGTCGCCGTCGTCGGAGGCCTTCTTGAACGCGGCGTTGACCTCGTCCTTGGTGACCTCGCGCTGCAGCGTCACGACCAGGTCGGTGGCCGAGCCGGTCGGGACCGGGACGCGCATCGCGATGCCGTCCAGCTTGCCCTTGAGCTGCGGGAGGACCAGGGCGGTGGCCTTGGCGGCACCGGTGGTGGTCGGGATGATGTTCTCGGCGGCGGCGCGGGCGCGGCGCAGGTCCGAGTGCGGGAAGTCCAGGATGCGCTGGTCGTTCGTGTACGCGTGGACCGTCGTCATCAGGCCCTTGACGATGCCGAAGTTCTCGTCGAGAACCTTGGCCATCGGCGCCACACAGTTGGTGGTGCAGGAGGCGTTGGAGATGACGTGGTGGTTGGCCGCGTCGTACTTGTCCTGGTTGACGCCCATCACGATGGTGATGTCCTCGTCCTTGGCCGGAGCCGAGATGAGGACCTTCTTGGCGCCGCCGGCGATGTGCTTCTCGGCGTCGGCCTTCTTCGTGAAGATGCCGGTCGACTCGATGACGATGTCGACGCCCAGCTCGCCCCACGGGATGTCGGCGGGGTTCCGCTCGGAGAGCACCTTGATGGTGTGACCGTCGACGGTGATCGTGTCGGCGGTGTGCGTCACCTCGGCCTTGAGGCGGCCCAGGATGGTGTCGTACTTCAGCAGGTGAGCGGTGGTCGCGGTGTCACCCAGGTCGTTGACAGCCACGATCTCGATGTCTGCACCCTGCTCCAGCAGCGCGCGGAAGTAGTTACGACCGATGCGGCCAAAGCCGTTGATGCCTACGCGGATCGTCACGAACCGATCTCCTCGTTAGGTACGCCGGCTCAGATGCCGGCGAGTTGTATGGGATGTCCCCGACCGCCTACGACCCTACCTCCCTGAGGCGCCCGGGGTGACATCGAGAGGGCCGTACACGGCAGGGCGATCCGTACCCACCAGTAGGAGTACGGACCGCCCGTGATGTTCACGTGATCGTCATGCCGGGTCAGCCGCGCAGGGCCGCGAATGCCTTCCCGATGAGCGCCGTGCGGTCGGCCGCCGCGGTGACGTGCTCCAGGCCGAAGCCCAGGAGCACGGTGTCGTCCGTGGTGACCGCTCCATACGTCTTGAAGAGCTCTCCATAGCGCGCCCAGTCCTTGAGGACGGCCGGGCTGCCCGCGGGCGGTCCGGGAACACTCCAGGGGCCGAGAGAGCTCTCGAAGCCCTCCGTTCCGGTGGCCGTACCGCCGACGACGAGGGAGGTGTCGTCTACGAGGACCCCGTGGCCGCCGGTGTTCGGGTCGGTGATGTAGCCGATGGAGACCTCGACGGACTTTCCGGCGTACGCGCTCAGGTCGAAGTTGACCTGCTGCCAGCCGTCGGAGGCGCCCGTGAAGCTGTTCCACGAGCCGCTGGTGCCGGTGCCCGTGCAGCCGGCGGAGCTCACGGTCAGATACCGCTTGATCCAGGGGTGCTCCCTGGCGAAGAATCCGGCCTCACAGTCCGCGGGAACCGCCGTGCTGGTGGCACCTCCCGCCTCCGGGAGTGTCGTCCAGTCGTCGGCCCCGGACGTGTGGATCTCGAGCACCGCGTGGTCGTAGCCGGGCTCGGTGTCCCACAGGAGCTGGGAACGCAGCGTCGGCTTGTTGGCCGCGCTGACACCGGTGAGGTCGATGGTGCGAGTGAGTCGCTTGTAGGCGTCGTCCGTGTGCACCGCGGCGGCCATGTAGGAGCCCGCGTACGGCCCGTACGGGTTCGCGGTCCCGGCGAATTGACCGGCTCCCGCGCTGATCGCGAACTGTGGGTACGTCGCCGCGGGCAGCGAGTCCGAGGTGACGCCGTAGGTGCCCGCCGCGTTCAGCGGGTTGCCGGGCGCGTCGCCGAGCGCTCCGGTGGCGCCGGAGAGGTTCCCGGAGCCGTTGAAGCCCGTGGCCCCGGGAGTGGACGTACGGGAGTAGGCGCCCAGGTAGTACTGGCTGAAGTCGTTAGAGAAGGTGCCGCCGCCGAGGTCGACGCTGCCGCCGGCCAGCTCGCCCGCCTCGATCAGCTTGCCGCCCTCGTTCAGGAAGGCGCGCAGCTGCAGCTGGGTGGCATTGCCCGGCCGTACACCGCCGGTGTAGTGGACGACCGTCTTGAAGTGGTCCAGCACACCGAGCGCGTCCGGTGCGCCGAGGGTCGCGACGTCCCAGACGAGGGCCTTCTTGCCGTTGGCCTTCAGCGCGTCGACGTACGTCTGGGCCTGTGTGGCGGTCGCGCCCTCCTCGGCGACCACGAGCGTGTCGGCGCGCGGCCGTTCGGCGACCGTGTACGTGAAGTGCGTGCTGGAGGTGGGTTTTCCCCTCTTCGTCTCGCCGGTGAACCAGACCTCGACCTTGTCACCCGGGTCGCCGTCCTGGACCTTGGCGCGGTACTCGTCGAAGTAGAGGTTGTCGTTGCCGCCGTAGGTCTCGCCGCCCTTCCAGGCCTTGAGCGCCATGTCTTGCGTACGGCCGCCGTTGACGCGGTACTTGAGCTCCTTGTCGCGTACGGACTCGCGTACGACGACGGAGACCTTCTGGTCGGCGCCGCGGGAGTACGACGTCGGGAAGGCGGCGGGGGTGAAGTCGGGGGCCTCGAGGCCGACCGAGGAGGACGGCTGGTCGGGGTGGGCGGCGGTCTCGGCGACGGAGAGCGCGAACGGGATGTTCTTCTCGAACTCCTGCTCGATCAGTTTCTCGTCGTCCGGGAAGGTGAAGACCGAGGCGCAGTCGGCCGCGTTCCAGGCGTCGTTCGGGTCGAGGTTCGACGTGGTCTGGCAGGTCGACATCTCGGGGGTGAACATCGCCATGCCGTTGACGTTGCCCGCGTGTCCGTCGGCCTCGCCGTTGGTGGTGTAGAGCTCGGAGGAGACCTGCGGACGGTAGCCCGGGATCGCCGACTTCTCGGGCGTGCCGGCGAGCGCCTTGTAGAGCACGTCGTCCGGGGTCGGCGTCGCCACCTGCCAGCCCACTCCGTAGAGGAGCAGTTCGGCGGCGGAGTGGTAGTTGATGCCGTACGTGAAGCCGATGCGCTTCTCGAAGGCGTCGAGGGCCTTGGTCTCGGGCTCGGAGCTGGGGCCGGTGCCGCGGTAGGTCTCGCTGGTGGGGTTGGGGGACGAACCCTCGTCGTCGTAGCCCCACTTGTAGGCGAAGTTGCGGTTGAGGTCGACGCCGTCGCCGGTGGAGATGACGCCGTCGCCGTTCACGTCCCGCAGGTTCTTGCGCCACTGGCGGGCGTCAGCGTCCTTGAACGTGTAGTCGTAGCCGTCGGGGTTGGCAGACAGGACGAACCACAGTTCGGTGGAGTCGACGATCTTCTTGATGCGCTTGTTCGTCGAGTAGTTGTCCAGGTAGTAGTGCATCAGACGCCGTGTCATCTCGGGCGTGATCCACTCGCGCGCGTGCTGGTTGGACAGGTACAGCACGGACGGCTTGGCGCCGTCCTTGGTCTTCTTGGCGCCCTTGGTCAGTTTGAGCGCCAGGATGTCCTGGCCGTTGATCGTCTTGCCGATGGAGACGACCTTGGTGAGGTCGGGATGCTCCTGGCCGGTCTTGACGATCTCCTCCTGGAGATTGCCCTTGCCGCTGTACGGGCGGAACACGCCCTGCGCCGCGTCCTCGACACGGTCCTCGGCCTTGGCGGTGAGCGTGTGCTCGGTGAGCTCGACGCCCTGTTTCTCCAGCTTCTTGGCCTGCTGGTCGGTGACGTAGACCTCGACCGTGCTCTTGCCGTTCTTCCAGGTCGTGTCACCGAGTTCATGGCCGTCCTGCCCGGCCGCGAGCAGCAGGGGTATCTGCTGCTTCGTGACCTCGGCGCGGAACACCTTCACGGCGTTCGCGTCGGGCTTGGGTGAACTGCCGCTCTGCGCCTGGGCGATGGGCGCCATGCCCGCACCGCCCAGCAGGAGCGCGCCGGTAGCGAGGATCGCTCTCGCTCTTCGTCTCATGAGCCCCCCTTGCACTGGTCCGCCACAGCAGCGAACAGATGCCAGGCTCATGACACTTCATGGTCAAGTCAAGGGCGCCTCAAGCAAGGACCAACGCCGGTGCCGACGCCCCAAGTGGGCGTCGGCAC
>NZ_JBEZKJ010000060.1:0-51590 GCF_040651675.1 Streptomyces sp. NPDC048415
ACAAACGCGACTACATCTTCAACGGCACCCTGGCCGTCACGGCGATCGTCATCTGGCTCCGCGACACCGTCCAAGAGCCATCAGAAACGGCCTAGGCCTTCACGCGTTCCCCAGATGCCGCGGACCTCTCGATGGCGGCGATCACCTCGTGGCGCCGGACGGCGTCGGCGAAGTCCGGCACGGTGTGTGTCCCGTTGTCGATGTCTGCCGCGAACGCGGCGTAGGCACGCCCGACGTTGTAGGCGGGGGTTCCTTGCAGGCCGGTGAGCGCGGGCCATTTCTGTGTCAGCGCCGCCGGGGTAGCAAGCTCGGCGGGCTCGCTGGGCCCGTGTGCTCCCGCGACGGTCAGGGGAAAGATCTGGGGGTGTGCGGCGTCGGCGGTGATCCGCAGTGTTCCCTCGGTTCCGTTGATCTCCCACAGGAACCCGGTACCGCCGGCCACTGCCTCACGGATGTGGATGCTGGCGGTCGCGCCGGACGTGAGGCTGCCGATGACCGCGACGTGGTCGGCCGCCGTTTTCACGATCTGCTCCCCGGTCTCCTCGATGGTGATCAGCGGCCTGCGAAGATCCGATACGGCCGACAGCTCGGCGAACTCACCCAGTACGTGGTTGAGGATGTCCAGGCTGTGACCGACGGAAATCGTGAGCAGGTTGGCCCCGTTCACCTTGTCGAGCGTGTAGGCGTTGGGCCGGCCCACCACGTCGCCCGGCATCGACAGCCCGACCATGGTCGTTGACAGGACCTCGCCGACATAGCCGTCGCGCAGCAATTCCTGGACGAACTCGATCGCCGGGGCCTGGCGGGCCTGCAACCCGACGACCGTGGGCACCCCCTGCTCGGCGGCGAGCGCGGCCATTGCTCGCGCGTCGTCGAGGTCGCGGCCAAGTGGCCACTCGCAGTAGACGGCCTTGCCCGCGGCGAGTGCGGCGGCGACGAGCTGTCGATGGTGCGGGACCTTGACCGTGACCGCGACCACGTCGATGTCTGGTTGAGTCACCAGCTGCTCGTGGTCTGCGAACACCGCGCTGACCCCGAACACGTCGCCTGCCGCACGCGCGGATTCCGCGCGCTGAGTGCCCGGATCTCGTAATTCGGCAGCGCGCGCAGTGCCGGGATGTGGGCGGTGGCGGCCCAGCCTCGGGCAGGGCTGACCCCGATGATCCCGACACCGAGCGTCGATTCAGGTACGGCCCGGGCTGATGTCACTGGGAACCTCCTGATGAGGGTTTGTACACGGGGTATCAGAGGCGAAGTTCTGCAAGGCGGCGGTGACGGCCGACAGGTCGAGCTCGCTGAGGTGGTTCATCATCTGCCGCCGCACGCTGGCCAGATGAGTGGGCCAGGCGCGTCGGAGCCGGGCGAGGCCGGCGTCGGTGAGAACGGCGTTCAAGCCACGGCGATCGGACGAGTCTCGCTGTCGCACTACGAGACCCTGGGCATCCAGGCGACTCACGATCCGCGACATGCCGCTGAGCGAGAGCGCACAGGCGGAGGCCAGATCGCTCATCCGCAGGCTTCGTCCGGGCGCCTCGGACAGGTGCATCAGCGCGGTGTACTCGCTCAGCGACATGTTCTGTCCGACGAGCAGGTCGGCGTCCAAGGCGCGAGGAACGGTGAGGGCCGCCCGCGACCACGCTCGCAGGAAGGCCTCCTCCTCCACTGCGCATTCCACGGAGAACCAGTCTCTCTACGACAACAGCCGGGGAGTCACTGACGTGCAATCGCGGGTCACACTGCCTGTGCTTCCCGCACGTGAGTGATCCGGCGCGCCAGCAGGCGGTAGAGCGTTTCGTACTCTTCGGCCATATGCGAGGTGTCGAACTGCTCGAGCACGCGTCTGCGGCAGGCACGAGGGGACAGTCCGTCGGCGGACCGGACGGCGTCAGCAAGTTGTTCGGGGCGGTCACAGATATGTCCAGTGACGCCGTCCTGCACGATCTCGGGGACCGATCCGCGGCGTAGCGCCACGACGGGCGTGCCGCATGCCATGGCTTCGATCATCACCATGCCGAATGGTTCTTCCCAGCAGATCGGGAACAGCAGACAGCGGGCGTGGGCGAGGAGGTCGAGTTTGAGGTGGCGATCGGCTTCCCCGACCCACTGGGCGTCCTCGCCGAGCCGCGGTGCGACCTCCTTGTCGAAGTAGGTCTGCTCGGCGGGGTCGTTGCACGTGCCGGCGATGATGATGGGTCTGCCCGCCCCGCGGGCGGCGTCGATGGCGAGATGCACCCCCTTGTCTGCGGCGATGCGACCGAGGAAGAGGACGCTGTCGTCCTTGTGCTCGTGGAAGGGGAAACTGGTGGTGCGGATGGCGTTGTGGATCTGGCCGTACCACGGGAGGTGGGGGGCCTGCTCCTGCTGGCTGCGTGAGATCGCGACCATGTGCACGGTCTGCCCGAGGGCCCGGTAGTAGTCACCGCTTTCGCCGGACACCGGCCCGTGGGCGGTGACAACCGTGGGAGCGTGGCGTTGGGGAGCCTGCAAGGGGCCGGCGGTGCTGTGGTCGTGAACGATGTCGGGGTGGAGGAAGCGGAGCATCTCCGCCGCCCGGGCGGCGTGCAGGACCTCCGGTCCGGCCCTGCCGAGACGTTCGGTACCTGCCGGTGTCGGGTCGGTGGCGAGGAACCGCCCTCGGGTGCCGTTGGTGCCGACGCCGATGACGGTCACCTGGTTCCCCCGTTCCACCAGGCCATCGACGAGGGCCGCACACATCGCCTCGATTCCTCCGTAGGCGTCGGGCGGGAGCTCGTACCAGGGAGTTGCGATCATGGCGATGTCCAAGGGCCGGTTTCCGGGCATGTCGTCACCTTCCAGGCTCTGCGGCGTCGGGCGGTTGCTGGTGGCTGAATGCGGCTGTCAGCGGGCGACGGGCCTGGTAGATGACTTCCACGTCGTCGTCCAGGCCGTCGAGGCGGATGGTTTCACCATCGAGCCGCAGATCGACGCGACCGCCGGCGAGCGGAAGGTTGTGGATGTGCAGGTCTCCATAGCGCTGGGGCCAGGCCGGGCAGACCCAGACCTGGCGGTGTGACATCCAGGGGTCTATCCGCAGCAGTGCCCGTATGAGCTGGACGGGGGTGGCCGCTGCCCAGGCCTGTGGGGAGCAGGATGTGGGAAACGGCAGCGGCGTGTCGTACTCGGTGCGGTCGAAACCGCAGAACAGTTCGGGAAGTCTGCCCCCGAACGCTTCGGCGGCGTCCAGGATCCCGGTCGCCACTCGCTGGGCCTGCTCCACGAAGCCGTAGCGCATGAGGCCGGTGGCCACCAGCGCGTTGTCGTGGGGCCAGATTGATCCGTTGTGATAGCTCATGGGGTTGTAGGCGCCCATGGTGGAGGCCAGGGTGCGCACGCCCCAGCCGGTGAACATTTCCGGTGACAGAAGGCGCTCCGCGACCTGTACGGCCTTGTCGTCGTCGACGATGCCCGTCCACAGGCACTGGCCCATGTTGGACGTCAGCGCATCGATGGGCCGTTTGTCCCGGTCGAGGCCGATGGCGAACCAGCCGCGGTCGGGGAGCCAGAACCGGTCGTTGAACGCTTGCTTGAGGGCGGCCGCCCGCTCCGCCCAGTGGTTGGCCGCCTGCATGTCGCCGGCTTCGTGGGCGAAGTGCGAACGGACAACGTACGCGGCGTACACGTACGCCTGTACTTCGCAAAGGGCGATGGGAGGCTCCGCCAATCGGCCGTCGGCGAAGTTGACGCCATCGAAGGAGTCCTTCCAGCCCTGATTGAGCAGCCCGTCGTCCGTCTTGCGCTGGTACTCCACGAAGCCGTCGCCGTCCCGGTCGCCGTACTTCACGATCCACTCCAGTGCGCGATCGGCGTTGGGGAGCAGAGCGTCGACCGCCTCGGGCGCGATGCCCCAGCGCCGTAGCTCGCCCAGCATCACCACGAACAGCGGTGTCGCGTCGGCCGTGCCGTAGTAGACGCTGCCGCCGCCGCGGGCGAGCGGGAAGTCCAGTCCGAAGCGGGTCTCGTGCAGGATCCGCCCGGGCTCTTCCTCCGTACGTGGATCGGTCTTGGTGCCCTGCGCGCGGGCCAGCGTCTGCAACGTCCCCAGGGCGAGATTCTGGTCCAGCGGCAGCGCCATGTACGAGGACAGCAGTGAGTCACGGCCGAACAAGGCCATGAACCACGGGGCACCGGCCGCGACGGCCACGTTCTCCGGATGCTGGGGGTCGAAGATGCGCAGAGCACCCAAGTCCTCAAGGCTGCGACGCAGAGTGCGGTGCAGCTCCGGGTCCTCGATCTCCGCGATCCGCGGGGCGGCCTCTCGCCAGGCCCGCATGCGCAGTGCAGGGGGAGACTCGCCCACCTCCGAGCCCACCGGGAAGGTTCCGGTGATCTGCTGGCCGTCGACACTGGGCTCGACCAGCACGGTTGTGCGCCACTCACCGCGCGGCTCCAGACGGACCTGAAAATACAGGCCGTCCTGCCGCGCCTCAGCGCCCCCGGCCTCCACCCGTACCCCCCGGTGTGCCTGTCCGGAGCGGAGGTCGAGGCTCAGGGCGGAGCCCTCATGTCTGGACGTCACCGCGCCGCGGCTTCTGACCCGGCTCTCCTTCACCTCGAACAGGTCAGCGAAGTCCGCCTCGACCTGGAGGGAAAGTGTCGCTGATACGGGCCGGTTGCCGAGATTGCGTAGGTGCAGGTCCTCGCGCATCCCCTCGCCGACATAGCGTCGGCGCTCCAGCAGCAGTTCGGTCTGCGAGCCGCGTGGCGGAACGCGGGCGACGAATGTCGTGCTGTACGGGTCGCGGGACAGAACCGTCAGCTGATAAGGGAGCCGGCCGTCCACCCGTAGGCGCCACCCGGAGATGATGCGGGTGTCCCGGAAGAACAGTCCCTGCGGGGATCCGGCGTCCATGTCGCCGGAGGTCGCCGAGACGCAGAACGTCGGCCCCTCGACCAAGGTCACCGTGGCTGCCGCGTGCACGGCCGGTTCGGTTTCGACGATCGTGCCGAGTGCCTCACTCATGCTTCCTCCCTCGGCCGAGGGGGCTCTCCATGGGCTCACAGACGTGGTTTGATCTCGAAGCGCGGTCCCATGTCCGGCATGTCGGATCCGGCGAGTTCGGTGACCATACGGTGGACCTCCATCAAGTCATGCAGCAGCGCTCGGGTGTCCTCCGGGGACAGACCAGCCGTCCGGGCGATCTCGTCCAAATAGACGGCTTCGCCGCCGTTTCCCTCCTGCGCAGCGGCCAGCGCACTGAGCACTTTCTCGTGCTCAGCGGTGTACTCGGAGCTTTCCCGGTCGGTGAACGTACGCTCCGGTCCCCGGGCCGCCGGATCCTTGACCTCCGCCTCGGCCAGGTCACCGACTCGCCACTGCTGCTTGCCCCGGTGCAGGCCTCCGATCTTCTCCTCATGTGTCAAGGAGTCCCGGTCGGGCAGGTGTGACCGTTGCTTGGACGCCCCGGTGGTCACCTGCCGGGCGCTGGGGGCCTCACCTGCCTCACGTGCCTCGCGAGCCGCCGCCCGGCGTTGTTCCTCGTCGCCTTCCACCTTCTTGCGCACCATGACGCCCTCCTGTCGTCATCACTTGTCACCGGTCAGTTGTCCAGCTCTTCCTCGATGGGAGGCTTCGGAACATCTCGCAGGTGCTGGGACTGCCCTGGCCTGCCACCTTTGCGGGCCTGTTCTGCGCGCTGGGCCGGGCTCAGGTCCAGGTCCGAGGCGGGGTCCACCCGAACCGAACGGGCCACCTGCTCCCGGTTGTCGTACTCCTCGGGCGGGATGCCGCGCAGCGCCGTGATCACCTCTTCGGAAGCGCCCGCCCGACGTGCCGCGTCGATCAGTTCCTGTTTGCCGGCAGGGAAGTCGACGTCATCCAGGGCCGCGACTACCTCACGGGCGCTAGTTGCTTGAGCCATGGCTCCTTCTTTCTGTGCGTCCGCGCCGCGTTCAGCCTGGTGAGCCGGCGAGTTGCTGAAACTCCTGCGGAAGCTGTGACATCACGTGCCGGAACTCTCCGCCGCTGACCGCATCCCTGATGGTGCTCAGTTCGGCCCGGACGCCTTCCTCCGCCTCCTGGGCACTGACGTCGGCGCGTTGGCTCACTCTGCTGATGAACTCGTCGACGCCGAACGGCTCGGCCTCCGGTGTCGGGGAGGTGAGTGGTTCCTTCAGCGGCTTGGGCAGTTCCGAGGCGAGATCCTGGGCCTCGCCCCGGGTGAGCCGTTCCGCCAGGGTCGCAAGCGTCGCGCGTGTCAGGTCCTCCGCTTTGTCCGGTGGGACGTCGGAGCGCTGGGACACGGTGTCGATGAATGTTTCGTAGTCCATGACTGGCCTTCTTCCCTGGTGCGTCTGCCATTCGTGTCTGGCCGCGCCCTTGAGGAGTGTCGCCAAGGGCCGGCCGGGTGTGTGGTGTATGGGGTGGCCTCCAAGGGGCGGATGTGGGGCGCGCCGGTATCGGCGTGCGCGGCTTGGAAACGCCGTCACAGGGCGGCGATCGAGCGGTAGAGCGCTGCCTGCTGCCTCAGCTGGCGGTCGTCGAGGAAGTATTCGAGGACGCGCCGCCGGGCTCCGGCACCGAGAGAGGTGGCCCGGCGGGGGTCGTCCACCAGGCCGGCGGTCTGAGCTGCGAAAGCGACGGGGTCCGTGGGGTCGCCGAGCAGGATGCCGTGGACGCCGTGATGGATCTGGTCGCGGATGCCGCCCACCGCGCTGGCGACGACGGGGCGGCCCTTCCACATGGCCTCGGTCACGGTGAGGCCGAAGCCCTCCGCGAGGCTCTTTTGGGTGATGACGGCGGCCTGGCGCTGCAGAGCGTTCACCATCACCGCGTTCTCTTCCGCGTCGGCCAGCGGCAGACAGGCGAGGTGTATGCGCGAACGGGCGCGGACGGGGAGGCGGTGCCACAGGTCGACGCACTGTCCGAACACGCGGCTGCCCTCCGGGTCGTCGCTCACCTCGCTGATGTCCGGGCCCACCAGGGCCAGATGAACCGGCGCCAGCGATTGACCTGCGGCGGCGAAGGCCGCCATCACGCCGGCCATGTCCTTCAGCGGATCCCACCGGGAGATCTGCACCACCAGGGGAGCGTCGGGGGGCGGAGGCGAGACGCTGTACAGGAGAGCGGGATCACGCCGCACGGCACCTGTGGAGCCGTCAGCGCGCCGGTAGAGGGCCGGAGCGCTCGTTCGTTCTCTGGCGCGCAGGCCGATGCGGCTCACGATCGCCGCAGCGGCCTGCGGCTCCAGCGGCCGATTCTTGGCGGACAGCGGATCGATGGACGGCTGGATGACGGCTACCGGTCGACCGGTGAGCCACTGGGGAACGTACTGGGCCCGGGAGAAGACGTACGCGTCCGCCGTGTCCAGAAACGGACGGAGAAACTCCCAAGCCAGGGCGGTGTACTCGTTGTCGACGTCGCTTCCGATGTGGCATCGCCAGACGACCCGCACCCCGGCCCGCCGCAGAGGAGCCGCGAGACCGGCAACCTGGGGATCATGGAGCGTGACGAGGTCGCCCGGCCGCACAGTGCCCAGGAGGGCCTGGGCGTTGCATTCGCTGATCGACGCGTAGTGGGCCGCGGTGCCGGGACCCAGGAGCGGTCCTGCGGCGTCGCGGCCATGAAGCAGATGGTGAAGGCGCTTGGTCAGGGCGAAGAAGGCGGAGTCGCCTTCGATCGTGAACCACCGGGCGTCAATGCCTGCGCCGCGGGCGTACCGCAGAACACGGTGCAGCATCTCTGCCACTCCGCCGCCCGACCTCGTCGAATTGACATCCACCATCAGGCGGGCCTCAAGGCGTTCCCGCAGGTCATGGAGGTCGGCATCCAGGACGGCGGAGCGCTCGGCGCCAATCGTGCCGCTCAACAGCGACGGCGTTTCCGGCGTGACCACCACCTCGGGCAGGGTTGCGACGGCGGTTGCCGGGCGGCGTGCGATGTCGATCTGCGTCATACGAATGCCCCGTGTCGCTCATGTCCGCCCGCTGGCGTACACACCGTGATGCCCCGGATGTCCGAGCATGCCGCCGTGTCGAGGCCACCGACATGAGGGTTATTGCCCGTTTTCCTCAGGGGCACCTGCCCTGCCGCAGTACTGGCATGAGCCGACAGAGCTCCGCCCGAAAAGAGCGATAAGCCCGAATGGCTCCCATGACGCCGGGTACCGCTTACGGAGGGGATGTACTCACGGGAGGCTTGCGTGCCCGACGTCAATCCCGCACCCCGGAAGAGGCAGCCCTTCGGGCAGCATCCGGAGGACGACACCGGCACGCCCCGATACGGCGTGGGCGCCAGCAGGGAGACTCTGGCGGACATCATCCAGTCCGCCCACGAGTTCATCGGCATCGCAGGTCCTGACTGGCGGCCCGTTTTCGTCAATGAGGCCGGTCAGCGCATGGTCGGACTGCACGGCATGGAGGACGTCCGGCGAACGCACGTGCTGGACTTTTTCAGCGAAGACGACCAGCCCTACGTCCGCGACACCCTGCTTCCCACGATCATGCGGGAGGGGCGCTGGGCAGGCGAACGCGAACTGTGCTTGCGACACTTCGAGACAGGCGCCCTCATACCGGTGCTGTGGGACGCCTTCCGTCTCGATGACCCGCGCACCGGCGAGCCGGTCGGCGCCGCCACCGTCACACGCGACATCACCGAACGAAAGCGTGCCGAAGAACAGCTACAGGCCGCGCACGAGCGCATCCGAGACGTGCTCGACAGCATCACCGACGACGTGGCCGCCGTCGACGATGCCTGGCGCTTCACCTACGTCAACGACCGAGCACTGGCCCGCTTCAGCCGTGAGACCGACCGCCCGCTGAGCCGACACGACGTCCTGGGAGAGGTGGCCTGGGACGTGTTTCCGGACCTGGTCGGCTCGCCGTTCTACGACGGTGTCGTGCACGCGCGTCATCGCGGCCGCACAACAGAATTCGAAGCCTACTTCCCACACAGCAGGCAATGGCTCGCTGTCCGTGCCTACCCCTCCCGCACCGGCCTGATCATCTACGCCCGCGACATCACCGACCGCAAAGCCGCCGAGTACGAGGTCCGGCGCCGAGCCCTCCACCAAGCGGTGATCGCCCGAATCGGGCAGCGTGCGCTCGAAGGGGCAACCGTTCCCCAACTGATGACTGAAGCCGTCGGTGCCGTGGCCCGCACCCTCGACGTGGCGTTCGTGCTCCTCGCCGAGCAGGCCAGCGACGGCCACCTCTTGGTCCGAGCCGGCCATGGCTGGCAGGGCCCGCTCAACGACGGGTACCTCTCCCCCGCCCGCCTGGCTGACACTCAGTGCGGAGTCACACTGCGGACCGGGGCGCCGGTCATCAGCGACGACACCCTGAGCGACACCAGGTTCCGGGCAATCGGCACTCTGCACCGTCACCACGTCGCCAGTTCCGCCACGGTGCTGCTGCCCGGCAGACACCAACCGTTCGGTGTCCTGGGCGTCTGGAGCACCACCCACCGGCACTTCCAGCCCGATGAAGTCGCCTTTCTCGAGGCCATGGCGCAGGTGTTGGCCACCGCCGTACAAAACGCCCGTATCGAACACCACGCCCGTGACAGGCGCACCTTCGAGCGCCAAACCTTCGCCCACCACCTTGCCGACGAGGCACTCAGCGAGCTGACTCACGCCCAGTCTCTCGCCACCGACCTGTCCCGCTCACAGCGCAAAGCCGACGCCCAGGACCACAGAGCACACCCAGAGGCCCTGACTGGGTCCCTCACCACGTTGCGGCGGCGTATCGAGTCAGTGGTGCACGACCTGCACGCCGCCGACGCCGAAGACGCCCCCCTCCACGAACTCCTGCGCCGCGCCGTCGAGGCCCAGCGCAGACTCGCGCCCGACATGGCGATCGACCTGCTCATCGGCGAGGAGATCCCCAGTCGGCCGCTGGGCCAGACCGGCCGCCAACTGTCCTGGATCATCACAGAGGCCATAGCCAACGCACGACGCCACTCCGCCGCAGACCACGTACGAACGTCCGTGAGCGTGACCCGCAACCACCTGGTCGTCGAGGTCACTGACAACGGCCGCGGCTTCCGCGCCGAAACGGCACCGCGACACAGCGCCGCCGGCTTGGCCACAGCCCGCGAACGCGCCCAGGGCATCGGAGGCGAACTCCATCTCGTCAGCACCCCAGGATCGGGCACCAGCGTACGCATCGTCGTTCCGCTTCCCAGCGTGCCCGCACGGCTGAGCAGCCCCACGCGCGTCCTGCTCGTCGACGACCACACCATGGTCCGCGAGGCAGTAGCCACCGCCCTGGCGAAAGAGCCCGACCTCACCGTGGCCGGCCAGGCCCACTCCCTCGCACACGCGCGTGAGCTACTGGCGGACACAGATGTCGCTGTCATCGCTCGCGGACTGCCCGACGGCTACGGCGGCGACCTCATCACAGAACTGCGCGCCATCAACCCCCACGCCAAAGCACTCATCCTTACCGCCTCACTCGATCGCCCCACACTGGCCCAGGCCATCGAAAGCGGCGCCGCAGGCGTTCTGGACAAGACCGCCCCATTGCACGAGATCATCAGCGCTCTGCGCCAACTGCGCACGGGACAGGCCCTCCTGCCGGCGCACGAAGTCATCGACCTGCTGCGGTACGCGGCCCACAACCGCGAACGAGCCCAGGAGGAGGGCCGGCTGTTCGAGCAACTCACGGCACGTGAACGCGAGGTTCTGCAAGCACTGGCCGAGGGTCTCGACAGCGCACAGACCGCCGCCCGCCTTCACATTTCGATACGAACAGAGCGAAACCACAGAACCAACATCCTCGCCAAGCTCCAGGTGCACTCACAGATGCAGGCACTCCTTCTAGCCCTCCGACACGGAACGGTACGACTGGGAGCTGTCCGGCCGATCATGTGACCGTTCGCCGGCTTCCGCAGAGCGAAGGCAGAGCCTGCCATCCGCCCAACTGGCCGTTGAAGACTGGGACATCGACATCTTCCTCACCGGTCTGCCCCGCCGCGCCCGGCTCGACACAATCAGCGCCGAGGTCGGCACATCTCACCGGATCGCCCCGCTCTCCCTCCCCCGCGCTGGGCTTCCGGCGACTTCGGCCGCGGGTGAAGCAGGCGGCTGTGGGAATCACGGCCCAGCCGCTGCCCGAGACGGAGGAGCATCACGACGAGCTCTCGGCGATCGGTCGCCGAGACGACGCACCGGGCAGCGACACCGGCCCCGACGGCCCACGGTCTCCCCGATCTCCCGGATAGGGAGATCCCGGCGTCCCGTGGATACGGCGCGGTGCTCCGGGCCGACGGGACCAGCGACACGGCGGAACAGACTGCGGCCGAGCCGCCCCCTTGGATCGGTGAGCCCGGGCACGGATGCGTTCATACGACAAGTGTTCGCCGGGTCGCCTCCGCACGTCACCGCCCGCCGGACACGCATCCCGCCACCAACTCGTTGGATCGGTGATCACCGGTCACTGGAGCGCGTGCACGGCCGCGGCGAACATGTGCGGCATGCGGCAGGCCGCCGGCACGATCAGACGGGCTGCCTCCCGTCGGCAACTGACCCGGACCAGCGCCTCGGTCAGCAGCCGGTGCCGAAGGGTGAGCCGCCGCCAGGCCCGGTCGTAGGCCTGCGGCCGCCCCGCCCGCAGGCAGCGCACCGCCGCCTCGGCCGACGCCAAGGCCAGGGCGATGCCCTCACCGGTGAGGGCGTCGACGTAGCCGGCTGCGTCACCGACGAGCAGGACCCGGCCGGCCACCCTGGCGCGCACCCGCTGCCGCAGCGGTCCGGCGCCGCGTACGCCGTTCACGATCGTCCCGTGCCGAAGCCTGCCGGCCAGCTCCGGGAACCGGTCCAGGTAGGTGTCGTAGGTGCGTCTCGCGGTGCTCAGTACAGCCACCCCGACCAGGTCGTCGGAGACCGGTGTCACATACGCCTCGCCGTCCCGGGACCAGTGCACTTCGACGAAGTCCGACCATGGGGCCATGCGGTAGTGCCGCCGCAGGCCGTAGCGCCGGGGCCCGCGGTGGGGCAGGTCCAGGCCGAGTCCGCGGCGGACGGGGGAATGCAGGCCGTCCGCCGCGACGAGCCAGCGCGCCCGTAGCCCCGCAGTGGTCACCGCGTCCGGGCCCTGCCGTACCTCGTCCACCTTCCCCGGCAGGATTCGCACGCCGAGTTCGGCGGCCCGCCGGGCCAGCGCGGCGCTCAGCACGGTGCGGCGTACGCCCAGGCCGGTGCCGTCACGGAAGGCGGCCTGCGCGCGGTGCGCGCCGTCCACATACCGGATGCCGCGCAACTCCTGGCCGGCCGGGTCGACGCCGAGGGCGCTCAGGGCGCGCACGCCACCCGGCATGACGCCCTCGCCGCACGCCTTGTCCACCGGGCTCGGGCGCGGCTCGATCACCACGGCCTCCATCCCGGTCAGCGTGGCGTGGATCGCCGTGGCCAGCCCGGCCGGCCCGCCGCCCGCCACGAGCAGGTCGATCACCGGGGTCCGCCGCTGGCTCCGGTCGTGGCCGGCATGGGGGACGGCGCAGCGGACAGCGCCCAGGCGAGCGCCGCATCCTCCCCGCGCACGCGTACGGTGAGCAGCGCGGCGTTGAACAGCGTGAAGAGCGCGGCGGTCAGCCAGGCCCCGTGCACCAGCGGCAGGGCGGCGCCCTCGGCCACTACCGCGACGTAGTTCGGGTGGCGCAGCCATCGGTACGGCCCCCCGGACACCAGGGCAAGGCCGGGCACCACGAGCACGCGGGTGTTCCAACGCGGCCCCAGAGTCCCCACGCACCACCACCGCAGCGCCTGGGCCGCGACGACCACTGCCAGCATGGTCCAGCCGAACCAGGGCAGGAACGGCCGCCGCGTCAGCCAGACTTCGACCAGGCAGCCGACGAGTAGCCCCGTATGGAGGATCACCATCACGGGGTAGTGCCGTCGGCCGAACTCGACGGCGCCGCGGGCCAGAGCCCAGCGTGCGTGACGACGGGCGACCACGAGTTCGGCGACGCGCTCCGCGCCGATCGCCATCACCAGCCAGACGTACCAGATCACGTTTCTCCGTTCTTCCCCGTCTTCCTCACCGGCTCCTTGCTACCAGCGCAGCAGGACCAGTTCAGTGCAGAATCCCGGCCCTATGGCGAGCAGTAGTCCCGTGGCTCCCTGGGGCGGTCTGGGTCCCGACGCCAGGGTGTCGCGCAGGATGTGCAGCACGGAGGCCGAGGACAGATTGCCGACCTCGGCGAGCGAGCGCCGGCTGACGTCGAGAGCGCCGTCCGGCAGTTCGAGCGCCTCCATGACCGCGTCGAGGACCTTCGGTCCGCCCGCATGGCTCACCCATGTCGTCACATCTCGCCGGGTGAGCCCATGGTCTGAAAGGAAGCTGTCGACGTCGCCGGCGAGGTTCTTGCGCACCACGTCCGGGACGGCCGGATCGAGGACGACGCGGAAGCCGGAACAGGTGATGTCCCAGCCCAGCAAGTGCTCGGTGTCCGGATAGAGATGGCTGCGGCTCGCTACCACCGTCGGCCCGTACGCCGCCGCTGCCGTCTGCCTTCGCGCACCACAGGCGACGACGGCGGCGGCTCCGTCGCCGAAGAGCGCGGTTGCGATCAGATTGGCCGGTGACGAGTCGGCGCGCTGGAAGGTCAGGGAGCACAGTTCGACCGAGAGCAGCACGGCGACGTGGTCCGGCCACCCTCGCAGATGGTCGTGCAGACGGGCGATGCCCGCCGCGCCGGCGACGCACCCCAGCCCGAACAGCGGCAGCCGTCTGACGTCCGGCCGCAACCCGAGCCGCCCGACGAGCCGGGCGTCCACGGACGGCGCGGCAATACCCGTCACGGAGGTGAACAGCAGCAGGTCCACGTCCCGAGGGGACAGGCCGGCCTCGTCCAACGCCCCCGCGACCGCCTCGGCACCGAGGTCCACGGCACCGGCGATGAAGGCGTCATTGACCGCGCCGAAGCCGTCCAGTGCGCCGTACCGGTCGAGTGGCAGTGCCGTATGGCGGGAGCGCACTCGCGCGCTGCGGTGCAGCCGGTCCAGAAGTCGCCGGTCGGCGTCGGCGGGCAGACAGTGACGGGCCACCATGTCGGTGATCTCGTGCTGGGCGTGCCGGTACGGTGCCAGAACTCCGTGTACAGCGGCGATTCGGGTCATCACAGCTCCATGTCGGCTCCACGGTGGGAGCAACGTGACCCATGTGTGCCCTCGTGCCGCGTGGTCGTACCAGGTGATCGCCCGGCTGCGCCTACGATCGCCGCGTGAACGCCACGGATCAGACCCGCACGGGGACGCGGGGCGCAGACACGGCGGCCGCTGCCGCAGACCGCGGTGTACGGCCGCGGCGGCTCTTGCTCGGCCTCGTGATGGCCTGTCACCCCGGCCCGACCGTGGCCGTCACCGTGTTCATGACTGCGCTGGCGGCATCGGCCGGCCACGACGGCCAGAGGTGTCTGCAGGTCGCCGCGGCGGTGCTGACGGGGCAGCTGTCGGTGGGATGGTGCAACGACGCCGTCGACGCCCGGCGCGACCGCGAGGCCGGCCGGTACGGCAAACCGGTGGTGTCCGGCACGGTCCGCGCCTCGACCGTAGGGGCGGCGAGTCTGGTGGCACTGGCGCTCTGCGTGCCGCTGTCGCTGGCCTGCGGTCTGCTTGCCGGAAGCGCCCATCTCGTGGGCGTCGGCGCCGCGTGGGCATACAACATGGGAGTGAAGGCGACGACGCTGTCCTGGATGCCGTACGCGGTGGGGTTCGCCGCACTGCCCTCTTTCGTCGTGCTGGGGTTGCCGGGGAGCCCGCGACCGGCCTGGTGGGTCGTCCTGGCCGGGGCGCTGCTGGGCGTGGGCGCGCATCTGGGCAATGTGCTTCCGGACATCGGCTCCGATCTGGCGATGGGTGTGCGCGGTTGGCCGCAGCGGCTCGGCCCGGCCAGGGTGCGGTTGCTGATGCCGGTCCCGCTGGTTGCCGCGTCCGCCGTGATCGTCCTCGGACGGCCCGGCCCCTTCGGCGCCGCCGGTCTGGTGGCACTGGCGGTGGCGGTATTGACGGCTGTGAGCAGCGTGGTCGTGGGCCGCCGCCGCGTCCGGGTTCCGTTCATCGCCGCCATCGTCGTGGCGGCTGTCGACGTGGCGATGCTGGTGTCGCGAGGCGGGGCGCTCACCTGACCGCTCCGACGGGGCGGCGACGGCCCCGGTGTCGGCATAGGCCATCCCTCGGTACGTCCGATCGAGCTTTCAGGAACAGAAGGGAGGCCGCCGGAAACCGGCTGCCGTTGGCGGCGCCTCACTCGAGGGCGACAGGCCCCGCTGGCCCTGGTCCACCTGTGGTGCGCGGACACCTGTGCGTGACTACGTCGGCAAGGCTGCACGCAGCGGCCAGTCTGCGCCGAGCCGCGTATTCGGCTCGCCGCTCGCTGGTGGAAAGGGGGCCACCCCGACGTCGCCACAAATGCCAGGGCGGGTGACCGGGGCGGGGGCGCCCGGCTGCCGGTCGAAGCTGCACCTCAGCCTTCGACGCCGGTGGCTTCGTGACTTGCGCCGACTGGCTTGGATTCGGGTGATCCGCGTTGCCTCAGGTAAATGGCGAGAATGGCCATGGAGGCGACGGCCAACAGTTCGGACTGCCAGTTCTGCAGTGTGCGGCTCCAAAAGTCCGCAGAGGAGACGTAGTCGGCCCAAGTGCTGGGGGCTTGGAGTTGCCGTAGTTGCTGTTCGTTGTAGGCGGCGACGCCGGTGATGGACTGGGCGAGCCAGGACAGCAGGAAGATGCATCCCATGACCAGGCCCAGGGAGCGCGAGTAGACGTATCCACGCCAGTCGGTCGCCGCGGCCCAGCGCGGGGAATCATGCTTGGCGTGCTCGCCGACCTTCTGGTCCTTGTCCGACTCGGTACCGGCCTTGTCGAGTTTCTTGGATTCCGGTGAGCCGCGTTGCAGCAGCCAGACAGTCGCGGAGATGTAGAGGAAGAACTGCAGGTACTCCGACTGCCAGTTCTCCGTGACGTCGACGGCGAAGTCCGACGACGTCACATAGGCGCCGAAGCTGATGGGTGCCATGCCGTCGGTGAGCAGCTGATTGTTGAAGTCCGCGTGGCCCGCCACGGCCTGGCCTGCCAGGGCGAGCAGGAAGGTGGTCAGGAAGAACAGACCGAGACCGTTGTCGCGCAGAAAGCGCCGCACTCGGTGCCGGGCCGGTGGGCCGGCCTTGCCTGCGTCCGGTGTGGGGCTCATCGGTGCATCAGTCCCAACGTCATGAAGTAGGCCAAGCCGACGGCGATCACCAGCAGTGTTGTAACGAACAACGTCTTCATGGCCTTTCACCCGCCCTTGATCTCGCACTGGTACGGCCGCTGCGGACGTGGCCGACAACCTGCGGCCGTCACTTTCCACCCGGCGGGGAAATGCGCCAGGAACACGGTGTCGTGCTCCAGCACGACCTGGGCCTGGTCGCCGTACACGGCCACGCCCCGTACGGCACCGGCCGCGGGAAGCTCCTGCTCGCCGATCGCCTGCTCGCACCGGCTCTTGGCCGACTGCTCGAGTTCCTCCCTGGTGGCGGGCGCGAGAGCGGCGCACAGTCGTTCGTGCTGTGCGGCGTGCAGCGCCTGCTCAAACCGGGTGACCTCCGCGGTGACGCCATCGCGCCGCTCGGACAGCGTGCCGCACGCGCTGACCGTGGCGAGGGCCACTACCACCACCACGAGGTCTGCCCGGTACCACCGCCCTGACATCGTGCCTCCCGCGTGGCCGGGCCGGATCGGCAAGCGCCCGGTCGATCATGTGCAATGCGGATACCCGCTCATAGGACATCCGCCCCTCCCTGTCCGCAACCCCAACCGGTTTCGCGGGCTTCTGCGCCGTACGGGGCTCTTCGCTGCGCCGTCCCGCGTGAGGGTCGCCTGGGTGCGGACGCCGTACGGGGCTCTCCGCTGCGCCGTCCCGCGTCAGGGTGCTGGGGTCGGGCCCCGGGAGAGCGGGGTAGTCGAACCTCATGAGCGACAGCACGCGCAAGGGACGGAGACAGCTGACGGCGAACAGCTCTCCACCAACCACTCCAGCGTCTCGATCACGGCCCCACCCTTTGGGGCCACAACTGCGCGCTCAGCTGACGGCAGCGCCGAACCACTTGGGCAGGTGGATGAGCAGGTCCTGCTGATCTTCACCGACCCACGCCACGTGGCCGTCGGGCCGCAGCAGCACCGCGGGCGCGTCCAGTTCGTCGCTGACGTCGACGACGTGGTCGACCCGATCTGCCCAACCCGTCACCGAAAGCCGGCCGGCCTGGTCGAGCAGCAGCCCGCGGCCGCCGTGCATCAGCTCGTAGAGGCGCCCCCGCTTCAGCCCCACGTCCCGCATCCGCCGACCGAGCAGTTCATGCCCCTCGCCGAAGTCGTAGCGGACCCCGACCGCGGTGATGAGCCCGGTCACGTACCGGTTCACCTCCTCGAAGTCCATGAGCTTCGAGAACAGTTCCCGCAGCGCGGTCGCACCCGGATCGGTCCCCAGCAACGTGATCTGCGCGCGGGTGTTGTCCAGCACGCGGGCGCCCACCGGGTGGCGTTCGGCGTGGTAGCTGTCAAGGAGACCCTCCGGTGCCCAGCCGTTGACCGCGGCGGCCAGCTTCCAGCCGAGGTTGAACGCGTCCTGCACGCCGAGGTTGAGCCCCTGCCCGCCGGTCGGCGGGTGGATGTGCGCCGCGTCGCCGGCCAGCAGCACGCGGCCGACCCGGTAGCGCTCGGCCTGCCGGGTGGCGTCGCCGAACCGGGACAGCCAGCGCGGCGAGTGCGCGCCGAAGTCGGTGCCCGCGACCGCCCGCAGCTGCTGCTTGAACTCCTCGAGGGTCGGCGCGGTCGCGCGGTCCTCGGCCACGCCGTCGGCGGGCACGATGACGCGGTACGTCCCGTCCCCGTTGGGGATGGTGCCGAACCGCAGTTGGGTCTTGCGGACTTCCGCGACGGCGGCGGCAACCGTCGCCGGATCGTCGGTCATCTCCATATCCCCCAGCAGCGTCTCGACCTTGGCGGGCTCGCCGGGGAAACCGACGCCGAGCCGCTTGCGCACCGCACTGCGGGCGCCGTCGCACCCGACGAGGTAGCGCGAGCGCAGATGCGTGCCGTCCGCCAGCTCGACGTTCACCCCGTCCTCGTCCTGGCTCAGCCCGACCACTTCGCAGCCGCGCCGGATCTCGGCACCGAGTTCGAGGGCACGCTCGTAGAGCAGCCGCTCGGTGACTGGCTGCAGGGTGGAGAGTCCGTACGGGTGCGCCGTGTCCAACCGCTCCGGCCATGGCTTGAGGATGCCGCCGAAGAATCCGCCGACCTGGAACTTCTCACTGACCGCGAGGAACCGGTCCAGCAGGCCGCGCTGGTCCATCATCTCGACGCTGCGCGTGTGCAGGCCGCGCCCGCGGGACTGCCCGGTCGGCTCGGCCAACTTCTCGAGTACGACCGTTCGCACCCCGGCCAGCCGCAGCTCGCTCGCCAGCATCAACCCGGTCGGTCCACCGCCGGCAACGATCACGTCGATCATCACAAACCCCACCTTAACGACGTTAAATTCCGGAAGCCGGTTCCCCGGGTTCCGGCTTCGGTCGGCGATTCTGCGGCACGACCCGGGCCTTGCCGCAAGCCCCCCGGTGCGCTATACGTTGAGAGTGGCGAGGAGCGGGTAATCAGCTCCTTGCCTTTGTCTTTTGTCGTCCGCTATGGACGGACAACCTCCTCGCCAAGCGGCGGTGCGCCGCGTACGGCGGTACGTCGGCCCAGGAGGGGCTCCCGGCACTTGAACTGCTTCTGGATCTCCTGGGCGTGCTCATACACCGTCGAGCACCGCTGCGGGTACGCACGAGGCGTGCTCGATGCCGAGCCGAGCGGCCGGGTACTCCACGGCTCGCCCGTTGGCCTTCCCGTCAACTCCCAGCGGTGCCCCCGGCAAGGGTCCTAGCCGACCATGATCAATCCCACCGGGATCCCCTGTACTTCAACTGCTCACGCCCGAAGTCGCGGAAGCCATCCGAATCGGCAATGCCACGCTGGACGACCTCAGTGCGGAGACCCGCCTTCGCGGCGCCGCGTGACGGCCGCCGCCAACCCTCTGGCGCAGGCCCGGGGCGTACCGACAACGGCGAAGGTACGCCCCTGCCCGGCATGACGACCGACGACGCCACCGGCGGCCGAACGCAGCGGCGCGTCGTCAGCGGGTACGGAACCCGGATCGCTCTCACCCAAGGTCTGCGCATTGGTCGGGCGCACCGCCATCTGACGGACTCCGCGCCCGCCCACGTCCCACGGCCCAGTTCCGGCCCGTCGGTCCGAACCAGCAGCGTGTCGATGTGGCGCTTCCGTGCCGCCTCAACCACGGCCGGTGCCGCCTCCACCGCGAGCGGAACGCGAACGGGGCGGGGCCGCGAGCGCGGCCCCGCCCCGTCGAGGGACTGGTCAGTCGGTGTTCTCCGGGCGTTCGCCTTTGGGGCCGCGGCCGCGTTCGGTGCGCGGGCCCCGGCTCTGGTGCTCCGGTTCCTGCTGCAGGGACTCGTTGGCCGCCGCGTTGGCATCCTGGTCGGAGATCCCCGACCGCTCCGCCTCTTTGCGCCGCCTCGCCCGCCGGGTGTCGTACTTCTTGCTTCCTGGTTCGGGCACCACGATCACCTCCTGCCACCGGGTGCCCCCTGCCCTCCAGAGACAAACGCTCAGGGCTCCGTCCAGCGGCACAACAGCCAGAACACCACGTACGGCGTCACGGCGGGACGACGGCGAACGCCCAGATCACACCGCCGGCCATCACTAACCACCGAGAAGACCGCCGCGCCCGTGCACACCCACCGGGGCACAAACTCACCGCCGGCGAAATGAGCTTCGCCCCTCAAAGCATCAGGAACTCGGACAGTCCCGTCAGGAGCCGGTCGACGTCCTCCGTGCTGTTGTAGGGCGCGAGGCCGATGCGGAGGCCACCGGTGTCACCGAGGCCGAGTCGGCGGGAGGCCTCGACGGCGTAGAAGGAACCCGATGGCGCGTGGACGCCGCGCTCCGCAAGGAAGCGGTATGCGTCCGTCGTGGTGCGGTCCTCGAACGTCAGCAGCAGGGTGGGAGTGCGGTCGGCCGCCTTGGAGTGGACTTTGACGCCTTGGAGCGAGGACAGCCCCTTGTCGATCTGCGTGCGCAGGATCTGCTCGTGTGCTTCGAGCGCGGCGAATGCCGCGATCAGGCGCTCTCGTCGCGTTCCTGTGGCGCTCGCGTCGAGGCCTGCGAGGAAGTCGACCGCCGCAGTGGTGCCCGCCAGGAACTCATAGGGCAGGGTGCCCAGTTCGAAGCGTTCGGGGACCGCGTCGGTGGAGGGCAGGAGCTTGTCCGGCCGCAAGGTGTTCAGCAGCTCCGGCCGGGCGGCGAGGACTCCGTGGTGTGGGCCGAGGAACTTGTACGCGGAGCAGACGAAGAAATCTGCGCCGAGCTGCTCCAGGTCGACCAGCGTATGGGCGGTGTAGTGGACGCCGTCGACGTAGCTGAGCGCACCGGCGCCGTGCGCCAGGCGGGAGATGGCGGCGATCGCGGGACGCGTTCCGATCAGGTTGGATGCGGCGGTGACGGCGACCAGCCGGGTGCGCTCGGACAGAACGGCGCGGATGTCGTCGACGGTCAACTTTGCGGTGGCCGGGTCGAAGTCGGCCCAGCGTACGGTGGCGCCGGCCTGGTCGGCCGCCTGGATCCAGGGACGGATGTTGGCGTCGTGGTCGAGGCGGGTGACGACCACCTCGTCCCCGCGCGACCACGTCTTGGCGAGGGTGCGGGAGAAGTCGTAGGCGAGCTGGGTGGCGCTGCGGCCGAACACGATGCCCGACGGGTGCGCCCCCAGAAGGTCGGCCATGGCCTGGCGGGTCTCCGTGACGATGCTTTCGGCGTTGCGCTCCCCCGGCACCCCATGGCCCCGGTTCGACAGGGGGTGTGCCAACGCGTCGCCGATGGCCCGGATGACGGATTGGGGGGTCTGGGTGCCGCCGGGGCCGTCGAAGTGGGCGGTTCCGGCGGTCAGGGCGGGGAACTGAGCGCGGATGGCGGCGATGTCGTACGTCACGAGCGGCTCCTGTGGGTGCCGGGCCAGGGCAACAGATCCTGCGCGATTGCCGACAGGGCGGCAACTGCCGCCACGAAGTCGCAGGTCAGATGGGGTTTCTTGGGGCAGGGGGCGGCCCGTCAGAGGCCCGGGGCGTCAGACGGGCCCAGACGGGCACCGGTGCCCGATACGCCCCTGGCGCGTGGGCTACGCACCCTGCCTCGATCGGCAGGACCGGCTCCGGGCGGGCACTTGGGCAGTGTCTGGCCGCCATCGACGGAGATGACCATGGCCCGTGAAGAGCGACGCCCGCTCGCTCGCTCGCGACGAACTCGATTGCGTCGGCGAGCTCCTGCGGCCGGGCGGGACGCCCGAGCGGGATCGTCGCCGCCGTCATCTGCGTGAGATACGTGAGACAGGCGTCTTCCCTGTCGTCGAGGCCCTCACCACATTGCCGGGGCCCACCCCGTTCCCCCCCGCCTGATCTCCCCCGTCGGGCTCGCTCCCCGGGCCCGCCGCCTCCTAGGAGCCGGCACCGCCGCCCGTGCCCTGCGCGTCGTGGACATCGGCGTGGCACTGGCCGGCTCGCGAGGCTCCCCGCTCGGATGATGCAACTCCTGGGCATCTTCGCCCGCACATGGACGCCGAAAAGGCGCCGTGGTGGCGCTGGTGGCGCTCCGACCGAAAACATCTGGCCGATCGAGATGAGGGCCGATACGATCACCGCGATGACGACTCACTCTGTTGGCAGATTGGGGGTCCCGTCCGCGCAAGGTGAGTGCTGATGCTCACTCAGACCGCGAATGGGGATTCCCGCCTTTCCTTCTGGCCGCGCGTGCGCGAGTTCGCCGTGCCGCCCTCCATGATCGAGACTGCGACCGCCCGCCGCCTTTCCGGCGACTGGGCGGGGGCGTGCGCCGCCGCAGGCATCGATGTCGATCTCGGTCTGCGTTCCGTGGCGCATACCCATGGCCTGGAACTCGCGGCCCACGTCCGGGCCGATCTCCGCCATCTGGCTCCCGACCTGTTGCGCTGGCACATGCCGAGGATCGCTCCGGACGGGTTGCTGCGCCCAGGTCTGACCATCGCTCTGGCTCGGTATGACGCTGCGGGGCGCAACGGCGCATGCCCAGTGCATCTCGTGGTCCGGACTCCGCCGGCCTGGGCGGATGCCGGTCAGCGGATCAGCCTCGCGCTGTGGGACGGATCCCACTCCGATGCCGGCGCCTGCCGTCATCCGCATCCCCATCCCAACCAGCGGTTCCGGCTCGACCTGCACCGCCACCTGTGGGACGCGCGCAGGACCGATGAGCTGCGGATCCGGTCCGGGGCCGAGCGGCCGGCCGCCGAGGGCCGTCCCGTGAGGGACTCGGATCTGCTGGGGATGGTGCCACAGAGGCGCCACTGTGCCGTTGACCGCTGGGCGGCCGAGGCGGGGATTCTGCTCCACGCCGAGGGGCGGCCCAGGTCCACCGGTACGGTCCTCGTGCGGCTCGGGGGCCGACATCGACTGGTCCTGGACCTGGTCGCGGACAGGGATGGCCTCGAAGAGCCCATAGTGCGCCTCGCCTCGGCGACCACACAGCGCGGCGCCTCCGCACTGCCGATTCTCCCCGACGCGGCAACCTGGGTACCACCCGACCTGGAACTGATCCGCACCGGTTCGATCGAGGTCGACCGGCTTCACCCACTGGTCGCCTCGGCACTGGTGGCGGACCACTCGCCGACCGGCCCGTCCCGGACTCCGGACCGGCCAGGACAACCGCACCTCGTGGAGTGCCGGGGAGCTCAGCACCGGATCGGCCTGGTCGACGGGGCGTTGGCCCCGCTGGACCACGACCCGGCCGAGATCCGGCGGGAGGAACTGCTGGTCGCACTCACCGGCACTCCGCTTCCCTGCCTGCAGGCAATCGACGCGGCGCACCGTCGCCCCGACTGCCTCACCGGTGTCCGCGAACGACTCGACCATGGCGACATCGCCGGTGCGCTGGCCGTCGTCGAGGGCCTGCTGGGCCCCGACGCACTGCTGCGCGACGGTCCTCTGCGAGACGAACTGGAGTCGGCCGCGCAGCGGCGGATCACCTACGGGCTGTTCAGGGCGGGACTGACCGGACCCGGAGCCGGACCCGCCCGCATCCGCCCCGCGGATCGTCGCCGTCCCCGCGACCGCCACTCGCACCCGCGCCACGCGACCTTCCGCTGACCCCGAGACCTCCTCCGCCCCGCTGACCGGGCCCCTCAGTCCCTCACACCCACTCACTCGGCTCACCACGAACCCAAAGGTGATCAAACATGCCTCCATACACCCCGTTCGCCACCACCGCCACACCCTCCGACCCCGCCCACGCCTCCCAACTCGACGTCGCCGGTGAGTTGTTGACCCTGCTGCGCGACGCAGCCACCGAACCGCGCCCGGACACCCAACTGGAGGCCCTCACTCTGGCCGTGGCCGCCGACCTGCCCGTGCTCCTGTGGGGTGAACCGGGGATCGGCAAGACCGCGGCGCTGACCCAACTCGCCGCGACCCTGGACCTTCCGCTGACCACAGTGATCGCCAGCGTGCACGAGCCGTCCGACTTCTCGGGCCTGCCCATCGTCGGAGACGATCCCGCGGAACAGGGTGTCCCGATGGCGCCACCGGACTGGGCGGTTCGGCTGGTTCGGGCCGGCCGAGGGCTGCTGTTCCTGGACGAACTGTCCACCGCGGCGCCGGCCGTTCAAGCCGCCCTGCTCCGTCTCGTCCTCGAGCGCCGAATCGGCTCCCTGCAACTGCCGCCCGAAGTCCGGATCGTGGCAGCCGCCAATCCGCGGTCCTCGGCGGCCGACGGCTGGGAGCTGAGCCCGCCCCTGGCCAACCGGTTCGTCCACCTTCAGTGGACTCACGACCACGAGGTCGTCGTACGCGGCCTCGCTGGGACCTGGCCCCGGGCCACCCTGCCACGGCTCTCCCCCGAAAAGCTGCCGCAGGCCGTGGACTTCGCCCGCCGCGCGGTGTGCGGGCTTCTCACCGCCCGTCCCAAACTCGTGCACCAACTGCCCAGCAACGAAACGCGCCGGGGCGGCCCCTGGCCGTCACCCCGAAGCTGGGAGATGACCCTGTGCCTGATCGCCTTCGCGACCGCCGCCGGCTCCTCCCGGGACGTACTCTCCCTGCTGGTCAGGGGCACCGTGGGAGACGGTCCGGGGCTGGAACTGCTGGCGAGCCTGGACCGGATGGACCTCCCGGACCCCGAGGAGCTTCTCGCCGACCCGGCGGGCGCCACCCTGCCCGAGCGGGGGGATCTGCGCCAGGCCGTGCTCGACGGTGTGGTGGCGGCGGTCCGCAAGCGTCCGGAGAAGTCCCGCTGGGACGCGGCGTGGGAGCTTCTGGTCCGGGCCGTGGAGACCGGAGCCCCGGACCTGGTGGTCGTCCCCGCGACCACCCTCGCCACGCTGCGCCGCGAGGACTGGAACGTACCGGCATCGATCGAGAAGCTCGCCGGAGCGGTGTCCCTTTCCCGACGAGCAGACCAGGCGGCGGCCCGGATCGCGGTCACCGCGAAGGCCGGCCGATGAGCCCGGACACGCCAGGGACACTGGACCTCGACAAGCTCTTCGCCGCCCGACTGCACGCCGCTCGGGTCCGGCCCTACTTGGCAACAGCCCTGTTCGCCCTGCACACCGTCGAGTCGCGGCAGGTACCGACGATGGCCGTCGACCGGCACTGGCGGTGCTACGTCTCACCGGTGTTCGTGGACCGGACGCCGGTGGAGGAACTGGCCGGTGTGTGGGTGCACGAGGTGTCGCACCTCCTGCGCGACCATCACGGGCGCAGCGACCGCGTCGCCCGGGAGCGCGGGCTGACCGGCCCGGGGGAACGGCTGCGAATGAACATCGCCGCGGACTGCGAGATCAACGACGACGTCTTCGGTGACGGGTTGGTCAGGCCCCAAGGCGCTGTCCGACCGAGGACCTTGGGGCTGCCCGAAGGGCAGCTCATGGAGGACTACCTGCGCCAGTTCCGGCTCGGACCACGTACGCAGAACCATGCCTGGCTGGACTGCGGCAGCGGCGCCGCCGGACCGGAACGGGAGTGGGACCTGGGCCCGGACGGCGCGCACGGCCTCAGCGCGCAGGAACGGGACGCGGTCCGGTTCCGGGTGGCGCAGGGCATCACCGGCCGTCCGGGGAACGCCTCTCAGGGGTGGCAGCGATGGGCGGAGGAGGCGTTCCATCCGCCGCAGCCGTGGCGGGAGTTGCTGGGAGCGGCGGTCCGCTCGGCAGCTTCCGGGCCAGGCGCGGGCGAGGACTACACCTACGGCCGGCCGTCGCGGCGCTCGGCCGGAGTGCCCGGCGTTGTGCTGCCGAGCCTTCGGCGCAGGCCGCCTCGGGTCTGCGTGGTCATCGACACTTCCGCGTCGGTCAGTGACGCCGAACTGGGCAGCGCGCTCCTGGAGGTTGCCGCGATCTCCCGAGCCGTGGGCGGCCGCCGCGACCTGGTCACCGTAGTGCCGTGCGACGCGGCGGCCCGCATCGCGCACCCGCTGTGCCGTGCCGAGGGAATACCCCTGGTGGGCGGTGGCGGTACGGATCTGCGCACGGGCTTCACCAAGGCGCTCCGAACCCGGCCCCGCCCCGATGTCGTCGTGGTCCTGACCGACGGCCAGACACCCTGGCCGGATACGCGGCCACCGTGCCGGACGGTGGTGGGTCTGTTCCCTCGGCAGTACGCGGCCGGATCGTGGGACGAGGACGATCCCGATTACGTGCCGGACTCGCCGCCCGCCTGGGCACGAGTGGTTGACATCGGGTAGGCCCCGCGGCTCGGTGAGCACGACGAAGTGGTCACGGGCAGCAACCGTGGGACTGGTCCTTGACGACGAGCGGCGCCGCCGTGCGGGCCGTGCGGCCTTGCGGAACTCGCGGCGGTTCACTCCCGGCCCCGTGCTCGACCAGGCGGAGTGCCTGTCCCCGAGCGGTCCCGGCGAGAAGGGCAGCGCGACAGGTCGCGCGCACCCCCTCCTGGTCAGCCAGGGCTTCGCCGCCCGCGACGCGTTGTCTCCTTCGACGTGAACCACCGTCCCGCGCCCACGCCTCCACCGACGCGCCGCACGTCCCGGCAGATTCCCCGGCCGGCCCCGACGAGCACTGCGGACACTCAGACAGGACTGTCCCACAGCACATGCAGAGCGGGGGGCTTTCGGAAGACCAGACCGTACGGAGCGGCGGGGCGGGCCGGGTCGAGGCGCAGGGCGGGGAGGTGTTCGAGGAGGCGCTGGAGGGCGATGCGGGTCTCCAGACGGGCGAGGTGTGCGGCGAGGCAGTGGTGCGGGCCCCGTGCGAAGGCCAGTTGGAGTCGCGCGTTCTCGCGGCGGACGTCGAACCGATCGGGGTCGCGGAAGACGGCCGGGTCGCGGTTGGCGCCCGCCAGGGAGACGGTGACCAAGTCACCCCGGCGAATCGTGGCCTGGCCCAGGACGGTGTCACTGGTAGCGTAGCGGTCCACGACCGCCGCACCGGGTTCGAGGCGCAGCGATTCCTCGATCGCGCCGTCCAGCAGGTCTGCGTCGGCGCGGACCAGGGCGAGTTGGTCGGGGTGTTGCAGCAGGCGCAGCAGCGCGTTGGTGATCATCGCCTCGGTGGTCTCGATGCCTCCGAACATCAGGACCGCGGCATTGGACGCCACTTCGGGCAGCGCCAGCCGGTCGGCAGCGGAGACGAGGAGCGAAGACGCGCCCCGGTCGGCGACGGTGGCTTCCACAGCTGCCCGTAGCCGCGCGTACGCCGCGGCACCGGCGGGCCCCGCCTCATGTCCGGCGGTGATCTCCGAGACCGACCGCACGATGGAGTCGTACCAGGAAAGCACCGTGGCCGCGGTTGTGCCGACCAGTCCGAGTGCCTCGGTCACGACGGTGACCGCGAGCGGGCCGGCGAAGGCTCGTCGCAGGTCGACGGCGCCCGCCGGTTTCAGTGCGGTGATGAGCCGGTCGGTCTCCCGCTCGATGAACGAGGCGAAGCCGTCGTACACCTGCCGAGGCCGGAAGGGTGAGGTGAAGGGATCGCGATGGCGAGCGTGCTGGACACCGTCCAGGGACAGCATGCTCGGCCCGACGACCTGTGCCGTGGAGAACCGGGGGTCGTCGACGGTGAAGGTCGCGGCGTCCCGCATCACGCTCAGCGCGATGTCGCGACGGGTCACCAGCCAGCCGTTCAGCTCGGGCAGCCACGACACGGGCTCGTGCGCGCGGAGCAGCGCCAGTCGCGGATGCGGATTCCCGGCGAGTTCGGCGAGCGTGGTCGCGGCACCGAGCGGGAACGAGTCGACGCCGCTCATCGCGAGCCTTGGCCAGACAGGGGGAATCCGATCACAGCCAAGGCTAACAATCACTGTGAACGCGAGGCGCATCGGCGTTTGCCCCGGCCGCTGGGACGCGCTGGGTACCGGCATCCGGTGTGTGCCGAGCGCGCGGCCGTCCAGCCAGGCCATCAGTAGGCCCTGCATGCCGGTGCTGTGAGCGAGGGCCACGGACGCGGCGCCGGTCGCGTTTCCCGGCCACCGTGTCCGCCGCCCGGTCCAGGTTCGCCAGGTCGGGAATCCACTGCAGCAGCTGCCGGGTGTGGCGCATCGGGACGAGCTTCGAGGTGACGCTGCGGGCTTCGTCGAGCGCGGCTCCAGAGTCGTACGACGTATGGGTAGTCACCCCAGTCCGGAGTGGTATCGGACGGCTACCGACAGCCATCGAAGGCGTACAGGTAGCGGCCCCACTCGCCCAACCACGACCAATGTCCCGCGGACCTCGGCTCGTCCCCGTCCTGCTACCGCTGCTTCACACGATCACCCGTGCGGGGGCCGGCCCATGACGAGCCTGATGGCGCTGATCGTGAGGTCGGGGTCGTGGACCTGGACGTAGTGGTCACTGCCCGTGGCGAGTAGGTGAGGGGTCTGCGGTGCCAGTTCCACCAGCGCCTGCTGCACCCGTGGCCAGGCCCGTTCCAGTCGTGTCAGCAACAGCTTCGAGGTTCCCTCGGCGGCGGCGAAGGGTTCGGTCTTGCTGATGACGGCCAGAGGCACCTTCGGTAGCGGACCGGCACGGTCGACCGCTGCCACAGCACCGTCGATGTCGAACCTCTCAAATGCGGGGTCGTCGTCGAAGGGCGTGCCGGGACGGTTGAGCAACCGCAGATACGCGGCCCAGTCCGTGCCGAAGAACCGCTTCATGTTCGTACCGAACGCGTCGACGAAGACGAGGCCGATGGTCCGCTTCGGATACTGCTGCGCATACAACCGAGTGATCATTCCCCCGAAGGAGTGGCCCACCAGCAGGTAGGGGCCGGGTACCTGTCCCGACGCCAGCACCTTGTCGAGGTCGCGCACCATGTCCGCGAGCGAACGCGTGCCGGTCACCGGGGTGCTCCGTGCGGTGAGGGCCGGGGGCTCGGTATAGCGGACTGTGCCGGGCCGGTCGTAGGTGCAGACGCGGGTGAACTCCGCGACGCCAGGGAAGACCGCAGGCGCCTTCGGCACCGGTGGGCGGGTGTCCGTAATGCTCCAGGTGTCGGACGAGTCGTGCAGGCCCGACTCGAGGACAACGATCGGGCTGCCGCTTCCGCGGCAACGCAGATAGATCTTCCGGCCACCGCCTATGTCCACCTGCCTGGACACGTCACCGGTCGTCGAAACCGCAGAGGTGGCCGCCGTGGCCGTCGCGGCGCGGCCGGCCGGGGCGGTTTGGCAAGCAGACAGCAGCATCAGCGCCGCCGCGATCGGCACCAGCACCCCGATAAGCCCACGTGGTCGCATGGCACAAACCTGGTTGGAGTCGCGATTATCCGCCACCGAGCCGACAGCGGGATCCGCGGCTCGGAGCCGCCCGCATGACACCCCCGCCGTACCGTCAAGCGCCACAAGCCTCCAGAGCGGAAGAGCACGACTCAGGCGCACTCGGTGATCGTCCATTGCACCCCGACATGGCTGAGCGTGCATGTGCGCATGCACGCTCAGCCCTGGCCCGGGCGTCTGGACCCGACGTCTGAAGCGCCTGTGCCGCGTGCCCACCTGATCTGTTTCGGCGCGCGGGACCCGGCCGGAGCTGATGTGCTGGTAGAGGGGCCGTCTTCCGCTTTCGGAGAGGTCCAGATGAGCACTTATCGAGCAGCGCAGGTGGCCGCCGCGGGCAGGCCGTTTGAGATCGTCGAGCGCGAGACACCGCGGCCGGGCCCCGGCCACGTTCGGGTCGCCGTGGACGCTTGCGGGATCTGCCACAGCGACTCCGTCTTCGTCGACGCCCTGTTGCCGGGCGTCCGGTTTCCGCTGGTCCCCGGGCATGAGATCGCCGGGCACATCGATGAGCTCGGCGAGGGAACAGACGTCAGCTGGCAGGTGGGCGACCGGGTGGCGGTGGGCTGGTTCGGCGGCAGCTGCGGCCACTGCCCGTCCTGCAGACGGGGCGACTTCATCGTGTGCCAGAACCTGAAGGTCCCCGGATGGGCCTACGACGGTGGTTACGCGGAGGCGGTGATCGCACCGGCCGACGCACTGGCCCGGATCCCCGACGCGCTGGCGGCGCCCGACGCGGCACCCTTGGCCTGCGCCGGAGTGACCATGTACAACGGACTGCGGCGCAGCTCCGCACGCCCGGGCGATCTGGTCGCCGTACTCGGCATCGGAGGCCTCGGTCACCTGGGAGTGAAGTACGCGGCCGCGATGGGCTTCGAGACCGTGGCCATCGCCCGCGGATCCGACAAGGCCGACTTCGCAAAGCAGCTCGGCGCACACCACTACATCGACAGCACGGCGGGCACCCCCGTCGCGGACGCGCTGCAGTCCCTCGGCGGAGCCAAGGCGGTGCTGGCCACCGCCGCCAACTCGGCCGCCATCACGGCGACCGTCGAAGGGCTCTCGCCCCGCGGCGAGCTGGTGGTCATCGGTGCGGACGCCGAGCCACTGGGCATCAGCCCGAACCAGTTGATCATGAGCGGCAAGATCATCCGCGGGCATCCGTCCGGCACCGCACAGGACGTGCAGGACACCATGGCGTTCAGCGCCCTCCACGGGATCCGGCCGATGGTCGAGATTGTGCCGCTCGACCAGGCCGATGAGGCGTATCAAAAGATGATGTCCGGCGCGCCCCGGTTCCGGATGGTGCTGACCACCCGCTGACGTGGTGGGTGCCGCCTGATCATCCACTTCCCGGCATCCACCGGAAGGTTCGCGGAACAGACGGTCGAGGCATGCGGAACTGACGGTGTCCGCCTGGACCGACTGCCAGTCGATCACGCCCGCACTCGGCTCGACGTCCCAGCCCGCCTCTCGCGGATCCTCCCGCGCAGCCGGGCGTCGAACTCCCGGACCAAGCCGTGGTCGCGCCAACGGCGGAAGGACGCGCAGACGCGGTCCCCATGCGGGAAGTCGGGCGTGACGGTCGGGCCACTTGACGCCGTTGTCCACCAGGGAGCGGAGCGCGTCCAGCATCGACAGAAGACCGCGGCACCGGGGCCTCCTGCTGCTCGGCGACTCGACACCAACGAGATGTTCAGGGGCCGAGCACCCGCCCGTTATGCGCCCAGCGCCCCGCGACCATCCCAAAGGGGACTCTTGTTGGACGCCTACCTCTCAAGATCGGAAAGGCAACAGCTGCTCAAGCAATGGCGCGCTCTGGCTGCTCGGTACGATCAGCTCGCGGTCACCTGCCGCGGCGGCGGTGTTCTCGCGGCGATCCTCGCGTGGCCGCGCTCTCCGGTCAGGCCGGGGCGAGCCGTGCGGGCGATGCGGAAGCGCCATGGTGAAGAACCCGCGACGGGGTGAGGAGTTCGTTGCGGCCCTGTTCGCCGCCGGCCGCGAGACCTCCGTGTGCGTGACCTGCCAGCCGCGCGCGGCGGCACCGTCAGCCCGTCGCCGCCGCCCGGTAGGGGCGGAAGAATGCGCGTAGCTCCTCCGCATAGAGTTCGGGTTCCTCGAACGGCGCGAAGTGGCCGCCGCGCGCGGGTTCGGTCACGCGCACGACGTTCGTCGTGCGCTCGAGCCAGGCCCGCGGTGGGCGGACGATGTCGCCGCGGAAGAGCGAGAAGCCGGACGGCACCTCAACCCTGCGGGCGTGCTGCGCGGGCGGAATCGCGGCGTTGGCGCGGTACATGCGCATCGACGAGCCGATCGTCCCCGTGAGCCAGTAGAGCGTGACGTTCGTGAGGATCTCGTCCTTCGTGAAGCTCCGCTCGACATCGCCGTCGCAGTCGCTCCACCCCCGGAGCTTCTCGACGATCCACGCGGCGAGCCCGGCCGGCGAGTCGGTGAGCCCGACGGCGGCGGTCTGGGGCTTCGTGCGGTGCATGGCGGCGTAGGCGCCCTCGGTCGCGCCCCAGGCCGCGGCGCCCTCGAACCAGGCGTGTTCCTCGGGCGCAAGGTCCGCCGGGTCGCCGGTGAAGACGGGCAGGCCCCCGTCGGTGCGGTGGACGGCCACGACCCGGTCGGGGTGGTCGAGACCGAGATAGCGGCTCACGTGGCTGCCCACGTCCCCGCCCGCCGCGCCGAACCGCGCATAGCCGAGGACGTCCATGAGTTCGGCCCACAGGCGGGCGACGGCGATGGAGTCGAGGGGCGGGCCGGTGGGGCGGTCGGAGTACCCGTAACCCGGCATGTCGGGCACAACCACGTCGAACGCGTCGGCGGGATCGGCGCCGTGCGCGGCGGGGTCGGTGAGGAGCGGGAGGACCTTCGTGTAGCGCCAGAACGAGTCCGGCCAGCCGTGGCTGAGGACCAGCGGCAGGACGGGCCCGGCCGGCGCGGCGGCCCGGACGTGTACGAAGTGGATCCCGAGGCCGCCGAGCGGGACGCGGAAGCGGGGGAGCCGGGCGAGCGCCGCCTCCTGCGCCGGCCAGTCGAACCCGTCCGCCCAGTAGGCGACGAGCTCGCGGAGGTATTCGAGGTCGGTCCCGAGCGACCAGCCGGCGTCCTCGGGCGTGTCCGGCCAGCGGGTCGCGCGCAGCCGCGCGCGGAGGTCCTCGAGCGCCGCGGGGTCGGTCTGCGGGGTGAACGGCTCAAGGCGGGGCGGCGCGTCCGGCATGGGACACATCCTACGCGCGGCGCCGCGTCGCTCGGCGAACGCGCTGAGCAGGCAGGGACCGAGCCGCCCCACCGAAACAGCCGTCGGCGCACCAGAATCAGCCGCTGCCGCACCGGAAGCGCGCCGCCTGCGCGGCGGGCACGACCGAGGCCGACCCTCCCCAGTGCCGCCTGCTCCCCGGCCGCCTCGCGCGCCTCGACGCGGCGAGAGCCGTGACGACTGCGGCTGACGTAAGCGCACGTGGAAGCGGCGCGCGACCAGCACGGAGACCCTGGCCAGTGCCCACCGCCGAGCCCTCACCCAGCCGTGTGCGCCGCCGGGCCGTGCTCCAACGTTCGCGCCGGCCACGTCCGCCAGGCCGACCTCAACAGGGACGCCACCCTCGAGGGCCCCTTGGACCGCAACGCGTCCACCCCGCCTCGCGCCACGCGGCGTGCCACGTGAACCTCGGCGTCGGAGACGGGCACGCCCGGGGCCATCCCGCTCCAGACCCTGAGTCGGGATTCTGACCATGTCCGAGCCCGAAAGGGTCCCGGACATGGGTCTCTTGTTTTCCCGTCAGACTTAGGGCGATGTGGCGCAATCCGGTTTCAATATCCGCCCCATTTGGTTGCCGATTCTTCACAGACCTCAATGGCGGACGGATTCGTTCAGAGACGGCGTACTCGCGAGGCAATGCCGTGCCCGATCAGCAGGTAGATCACCGCGGGCAGACCGTAGTTGAGCAGCACACGAAGGCCGTCTGTGTCCATGGTGAAAATATCCTGTGACCACCACGCCAGCCCGTCCGCGACGTTCTTCACGAACTCGACGAAAACATTCGCCTGGTTGGCGTCGAGCAAGTAGAGCAGGATCCACAGCCCCAGGAACAGGGCAGCGATGTCGGCGATAGTGTGGATGACCAGGGCTGCTCGCTGTGCGCCGGAGCCCTCTGCCGCTCCTCCGTAGCGGCGGCTGTGGCCCTGGTTGCGGTCATATTGCTGGTTTTCCTGCATGGGTTCGGCGTTATTCACGGGGTCCCAATCTGACGTGTGCACCGCTCCGGCGGTATGGAAGAGCGGTCAAGGCCGGAAGCCTCCCTCGTAGAAGAAATCCCGGGCCATGGCCGCTTAGGGGGCGCCCGCGCGCCCTTATATGAAACTGCGCCGCACGCGGATAGGGCGTTACACACGACCGCGATATGAAGGTATCCCGATGAGGCGCGCCCCGACCGCGGCGCAGTGGGCTCAGCGAGAGCGGGTGCGGGTACGGGTGCGTCGGCGACAGTTGAATCGGGGTTCTGGATCGCTTTCAGTGCCAGGGCCACGGATGGGCACCGAAACCGCGATCATGGACGGCCTGCACCTGATGCCCCTTGCCCGCACCACAACAGGGCCACGCACAATCCGACTCCAGCTCCCGCACACTCCGCGCAATAGCCCGTGCGGGTGGGCGATATGAAGACATACATCGTGATCGGGATCTCTTACTGACATAGTGCGGCCATGAAGATCGCGACCGCCCACAGGCAAGTCAGTCCTACGACCGGCAGCCCCGTGCGTGGATCGACCGGGAGCCCCGTACATGGATCGACCGGGAGCCCCGTACATGGATCGACCGGCAGCCGCGTCCGGCCGACCCGCAGCCGCGTCCGGCCGACGGGCAGCCGAGTGTGCCGACCGATCCCGGCAACCCGCGACGCCCACCGGATCCCCCGGTGAAGACGTGCTTCACGCGGTCTCCGCAGGAACCGGCCCCGAGGGGCCGGTTCCGCCGTGCCCTCCGTACCCGCCGCACGGCCCTCGCCGTCGCCCTCACCACTGTCGTCGGGATCACCGGCGCTGCCGTCCTCACCGGCACCCTCCCCTACTGGGGCCACCGCTCCCCCGGCACCCCCGCCCCCGGCACCCCCGCCCCCGGCCCCTCCGCCGGCACGTCCGGCACGGCCCCATCCCCCGGCGCCCCGGGCATCGGCGACCCGCTCATGCCGCTCGACGGCAACGGCGGCTACACGGTCCGGCACTACACGCTCGCCTTCGACTGGCGGGCGCCAAGGACGCCCTTCGACGCCAGCACCACCATCAGCGCCACCGCCACGCAGGCCCTGTCCCGCTTCGACCTCGACTTCGCGGGCAACACACTGCACTCGGTCACCGTCGACGGCGTACCGGCGACCGCTGTACGCCACGACGACGAGCTCGTCATCACTCCCGCGAAGCCGATCCCCCACGGCGGCACTTTCACGGTGCGGGTCGCGTACACCGCCGACCCGACGCAGCGACGGCACCGCGACGACGCGATCCAGGACTACGGCTGGGTGCCCACACCCGACGGCACTGTGCTCTATCCGCAGCCCAACGGCGCCAAGATGATCTTCCCGTCGAACGACCACCCGAGCCTGCGGGCGCCCGTCACCTTCCGCATCACCACCCCACCGGGGCTCAGCGCCGTGGCCAACGGCCGGCTCGTGGAACGTGTCCGGCGACCCGGTGGACGGGTCAGGTGGACGTACGACTCCGAGCAGCCGGTCGCCGCGCAGCTCGTCCAGGTGGCGATCGGTAAGTTCACGTTCGTCGACAGCACCGGCCCGCGCGGGCTGCCTGTTCGGGACGCGGTTCCGGACGGCCTTGTCACCGACACCCAGGTGTACCGCTCGCTGTCCGCTGAGCACCTGGCGTGGCTGGAACGGCGGCTCGGCCCGTACCCCTTTCGCCGCTACGGTGTGCTGGTCGGGGACACCGACCTGCCGGTGGCGCTGGAGACGCAGTCGCTGTCCGTCGTACCAAGGGCCGACCTGCTGGGTGACCGGGTCGACGCCGAGCGCAACCTCGTGCACGAACTGACCCACCAGTGGACCGGCGACAGCGTCGCCATCCGGCAGTGGTCCGATCTGTGGCTGAGCGAGGGCCACGCCCGCTTCTACGAACGCCTCTACTCCGCGACGCACGGCGGCGACAGCATGGAGGCCGCGATGCGGACGGCGTACGAGCAGCACGACCAGTGGCGTCAAGACGCCGGTGCGCCGGCCGAACCCACCGAGCCGGCTCTGTTCAAACAGATGCGGTACGACGGCTCGGCGCTGGTGCTCTACGCCCTGCGGGAGAAGGTCGGCGAGCAGACCTTCGAGAGGATCGAGCAGTCCTGGGTGACGAAGTACCGGGGACGGGCGGCCGGAACCCGTGACTTCGTCACGCTCGCGTCCAAGGTCACCGGCGAGGACCTGAAACCGTTCCTGACTCCTTGGCTGTACGGGGCGCGCACTCCGCCGATGCCGGGGCACCCCGACTGGCAGGTGGACCCGGTCCAGGACTGAGCCGGCACGCCGCCGGCGCCGGCCGGGAAGCGGCAGTACGGGCCTGGACCTGACGTCCCCCGTCGGAACGCACAGGCTGCCGCCGACCGGGTGGCCTCTGCCGGGCCGCTGGTCCACGCCAGTGACCCTTGGCGCGACGTGGCGTGGCGGGCACGGCAACGTACTGGGTGGCGTGAACGGCAACTCCTATGTCCTGGTGGCGACGAGCACGGTTGGAGACACCCGCAGTGAAAAAACGTTTTTCCCCTTGTGTCCCCAGTGCCGTGCGTAAGTACCGCCGCACGGTCTGCGCGACCGCGTCGACGGCGCTCCTGGCTCCGCTCCTGATTCCACTGCTGACCGGCTCGTCGGCCGACGGCACGGCTGCCGACCGTCTGGAGAACGACTTCGCGGCCGCCGCGGACGAGTACCACGTGCCGCGAAGTGTGCTCCTGGGCGTGTCCTACCTCCAGTCACGATGGGACTCCCATCACGGCGCCCCGAGCGTCGGCGGTGGCTACGGGCCGATGCACCTGGTGGACACCGCCCAGGCCCAAGCCACCGAGCCGCCGCATCACGGAAGTGCCAGGCAGAAACCGGCGACGGCGGGCTCGCCGACCTCGGGCACGGCCGACTCGGGCGGCCGCTCCGCGACGCCGGCGGACCTGCGGCAGGCCGCCCGCCTGACCGGAGCCCCGGCCGGGCAGCTGCGGACGGATGCCGCCGCCAACGTACGCGGCGGCGCGGCACTCCTGGCGGCGACGCAACGACAGCTCGGCAATCCGCTCAGCGCCGAACCCGGGGACTGGTGGGAGGCGGTGGCGCGCTTCCCCGGCACGGGCGACACCGCGTCGGCGGCGACGTACGCGAACGATGTCTTCCAGGTGATCCGCCAGGGCGCGCACCGCATCACCGACACGGGACAGCACGTCACACTTCCGGCCAGCCCGCGCGTGCGCCCCCACACCCCGCCCCCGCAGGGCGCACAGCGACGACAGGACGTCGAGTGCCCCGCGGAGCTGGCCTGCTCCTGGCTCGGCGCGCCGTACGCCGAGATCGACGACGACCGCTACGGCAATCACGACCTGGCCGACCGGCCCAGGGACCAGAAGATCGAGTACATCGTCATCCACGACACCGAGGCATCCCTGTGGTCCATGCTCAAGACCATCCAGGATCCGACGGAGTCCTCCTGGCACTACTCGGTCCGCTCCAGTGACGGCCACATCACCCAGCACATCAGGACCAAGGACGAGGCCTGGCACTCCGGCAACCAGTTCGTGAATGCCCGCTCGATCGGCATCGAGCACGAAGGATTCCTCACGCAGCCCGACGCCTGGTACTCGGAACAGATGTATCGGGCCTCGGCCCGCCTGGTGCGTTACCTGGCGAAGAAGTACGGCATTCCGCTCGACCGGCAGCACATCTTCGGCCACGACAACGTGCCGCCCCCGACAGCCGGGACCATCCCCGAGATGCACGACGACCCCGGCCCCTTCTGGGACTGGCGGCACTACTTCGACCTCCTCGGCGCGCCGCTGCGTGCCACGGGCGGACCGAAGAGCGGCATGGTGACCGTGCTGCCGGACTTCGCCACGTACAAACCGCGGTTCACGGGATGCGGCGGGGCCGGTAAGCCCTGCAAGCCGCACGGCTCCAGCGCCGTACGGCTGCACACCGAGCCGGACGAGAACGCCGCGCTGATCCAGGACCCGGGCCGACGCCCGGACGGCGACGACTCCACGGAGGACGTCAACGACCTGGGGTCGCGGGTGTCCGCCGGCCAGACCTACGCGGTCGCCGGGCGCAAGGGCGACTGGACGGCGATCTGGTTCCTGGGCCGGAAAGCCTGGTTCAGGAATCCGAAGAAGCACCCGACGGCCGTCAACGCGACCGGCCAAATGGTGACGCCCAAGGACGGCTTGAGCGAGATCTCGGTGTACGGGCGTGCCCTCCCGGAAGAGGACGCCTACCCGGAGGGAGTTCCGGAGCAGACCGAGTCGCCGCTTCCGTACAGCCTCCTCGCGGGCCAGCGGTATGCGACATCGTCCCGCCTCGTCGGCTCCTACACCGACCGGTCGTCCTTCAGTGACACGCCCAACCCGGTGGTCAAGGGTGGGGAGGAGTACTACGAGATCCAGTTCGGTTATCGGCTGGCCTATGTCCGGGCGAGCGACGTGGACGTGGTCGGCGCACCAGCCACGGCAGGGGCACCGTCAGCACCCGCGGCTCTGCCGCCCCGGAAGTGACAGCGCCGCAGCCGCAGGCGCCTGGCGAAGCCGTCGACGAACTCGAACGCGAAGGGCCCCCGGCGCTGCCTGCCGTGTGATCCGGTCCTGGTCCCACCCGACGGGACACTGCAGATACAGGGCGCAGACCAGAACGAAGGAGCCCAACGGGAACGTCTGCCCGAGTTCGTGGTGTACCCAGTCCGTCCGCTCACCCACTCCCGTGAGCGATCACGGGCCGACGTCGGCATCCGCTGCCGGATCCAGGCGCGGAGCGAAGCCCCGGGGTGAATGAACGGCGTGCGATCGCGTTGCCGTGTGCCTGCTGCCTCATCGGGGAGGTTTGCGCTCCCAGGACGCGAAACCGCCCCCTTCGCGCGGTACCCGGCTGCCCGTCACAGCTGTTTGCCTGGTAGCTGCGCACGAGGACCTTGCGCACCACCGACCGCTCCGCTCGCCCTTGTTCACCTCCCGGGAGGGAATGTGTCCGTACCGGAAAGCGCCACGGGTCCCGCCACCGACGAACCCGCCGCCGACGAATCCGGCGCCGGCCAACAGCTCACCAGTCTCGGCACCCATGCGGCGCGCAGGCTTGCCACGACCACCAAGTCCGCGCCGCAGATGCAGGCCATCACCTCCCGATGGCTGCTGAAGATGCTGCCGTGGGTGGACGTCAAGGGCGGCACCTACCGGGTCAACCGGCGTCTGCAGCTCAGCGTCGGCCGGGGCAGGGTGCAGTTCGAACAGAACGGTGGGGACGACATCAAGGTCGTTCCCGAGACACTGACCGAGCTTCCGGTCCTGCGCGGCTACTCCGACACCGCTGTCCTGAAGGAGGTCGCCAGCCGTTTCCGGGTCCGGGAAGTACGGGCCGGGCAGGTCCTGTTCGAGGCCGGGCAGCCGGTGACGGAGGCGTACCTGATCGCGCATGGGCGGTTCACCCGCTACACGGCCGGCAAATACGGCGAGGAGGAGGTCATCGGGGTCGTCACCGACGGCGACCAGATGGGGGACGAGGCCATCGGCCAGTCGGACCCGCTGTGGCTGAGTTCGGTCCGGGCCGAGACCGCGGGAACGGTGCTCGTACTCCCCTGGGACGTCGTCACGGAGTTCACCGAGCGGGCGCCGTCTCTCGCGGCGCACCTGGAAGCGTACGCCGAACTGCAGCAACGGCCCATGAACCGCAAGGGCGAGGCCGACGTCCCGGTACAGGCCGGCCACGTGGGCGAGCCGACGCTGTCGGGCGGCTTCGTGGACTACGAACTGGCGCCGCGCGAGTACGAGTTGTCCCTCACCCAGACGGTGTTGCGCGTCCACACCCGGGTCGCCGACCTCTACAACGACCCGATGGACCAGACCGAGGAGCAACTCCGCCTCACCATCGAGGAGATCCGCGAGCGACAGGAGTGGGAACTGCTCAACAACCGCGAGTTCGGGCTGCTGCACAACGCCGACTACGGCCAGCGCATCAGCACCTTCTCCGGCCCTCCCACACCGGACGATCTCGACGAACTGCTGTCCATGCGCCGCAAGACCCGGCTCTTCCTCGCCCATCCGAAGGCCATCGCGGCCTTCTTCCGGCAGTGCAACCGACGCGGTCTGGTGCCCGGCACCGCGAACATCGACGGGCACGAGGTGCCTGCCTGGCGCGGTGTCCCGCTGTTCCCCTGCGGCAAGATCCCGATCACCCCGCAGCACACGACCAGCATCCTCGCGCTGCGCACCGGGGAGGCCGACCAAGGAGTCGTCGGCCTCTACCAGACGGGCATCCCCGAGGAGTACCAGCCCGGCCTGAACGTCCGGTTCATGGGCATCAGTACCGCCGCGATCATCAACTACCTGGTCACCGCCTACTACTCGCTGGCGATTCTCGTCCCCGACGCGGCGGGGATTTTGGAGAACGTCCAGATCGGACGGACCGCCGAATGACGTCGAACCGCCGACGGGGTACGCAGTGAGCGCGCCGCCGAACTCCCCTTCCTCGTTCTCGCCGCCCGGACCGCCCAACCTGGCCCGCACCGTGCGGGCACGACGCGGCGGGGCGATCCCCGGGCTGCGTCACCGGCCCGCGGTCCCCGCCGATCCCGGGAAGGTCGAGGAGGTCGATCGCAGGCTGGAGGCCTGGGCCCGCGGCCTCGAGCTGTTCCCCGTGGCGTGGTTCGCGGACTTCGCGGGCTTCCAGTTCGGCCGGGCCGTGGTGCTCCAGCACCCGGGCGCGGCCGATCTGGAACGCCTCACCGCCGCGGGCAAGCTGCTGCTCGCCGAGAACGTCGTCGACGATTGCTACTGCGAGGACAAGGGCGGATCACCACGCGGCCTGGGCGGCCGGCTGATCATGGCCCAATCGGCGATCGACGCCTACCACGGCACCACCGAGGCGGAGAAGCAGTGGCGGCACGGCGTGCAGGCCGACGGACCGCTCCGCTCGTACCACTGGGCCGTACAGGAGTACGCCACCTTCGCCACGCCGAGCCAGACCGGCCGCTTCGTGCACGACATCGCCCGACTGCACCTGGGATACCTCGCCGAGGCCGCCTGGGCGGAGACACGGTACGTGCCGCGGGTGTGGGAGTACCTGGTGATGCGGCAGTTCAACAACTTCCGGCCCTGCCTGTCCATCGTCGACGCCGTGGACGGTTACGAGCTGCCCGAGGCGGTCTACGCCCGCCCCGAGATCCAGCGGATCACGGCGCTGGCCTGCAATGCCACCACGATCGTCAACGACCTGTACTCCTTCACCAAGGAACTGGCCAACGACCCCACGCATCTCAATCTTCCGCAGGTCGTCGCCGCCAACGATCGGTGCGGGTTGAAGGCCGCCTACCTCAAGTCCGTCGACATCCACAACGAGATCATGACGTCCTTCGAGGAGGAGTCCGCCCTTCTGTCCGCCACCTCACCTCTCGTCGAGCGCTACGCCGAGGGCCTCGCCGCCTGGGTGTCCGGCAACCACGAATGGCACGCCACCAACACCCACCGCTACCACCTGCCGAACTACTGGTAACAACTCCTGACCTGCCGTCAGATGCACCGCGAGGAGTCACTGTTGACCACCGCCCCCCACGCCACCCCGGCAGCGCCGGTCCCGACCCAGTCCACGTACCAGTCCCGCGTCGCCGACTACTGGAACACCGAGGAAAACCCGGTCAACCTCGAACTGGGCAAGATCGACGACCTGTACCACCACCACTACGGGATCGGGGCCGCGGACGACTCCGTACTCGACGAGCCCGACCCGGCCCGGCGTCACGAGCGGATCACCGCCGAGCTGCACCGCCTGGAACACGCCCAGGCCGAACTCCTCGCAGCCCACCTCGGCCCTCTCTCCCCCGCCGACCGGGTCTTCGACGCGGGCTGTGGACGCGGCGGCGGCAGTGTCGTGGCGCACCGTCGGTACGGCTGCCAGACCGACGGCGTCACGATCTCGGCGAAGCAGGCCGACTTCGCCAACGCGCAGGCCCGCAAGCGCGGCATCGATGAAAAGGTCCGCTACCACCATCGCAACATGCTCGACACCGGCCTGCCGACCGGCGCGTTCGCCGGGTCGTGGAACAACGAGTCGACCATGTACGTCGAGCTGGAGCTGCTGTTCGCCGAACACGCCCGGCTGCTCCGCCACGGCGGGCGCTATGTGGTGATCACAGGTTGCTACAACGACACCTACGGGCAGGCCTCGCGCGAGGTGTCCCTCATCAACGCCCATTACATCTGCGACATCCACCCGCGGTCGGCGTACTTCCGCGCCCTGGCCCGCAACCGGCTCGTACCCATCCACGTCGAGGACCTCACGGAAGCCGCCCTGCCCTACTGGGAGTTGCGCAGCCAGGCCGACGGTCTGGTCACGGGCATCGAGGAAACGTTCCTGACCGCGTACAAGAACGGCAGCTTCCAGTACCTGCTGATCGCAGCCGACCGCGTCTGAGGCCGGGGCGGCGCGAGCGCCTGAGCAGACGCACCCGCTCGGGACAGCGCCGTGGACTCCCGGCCGAGTTGTCGACGAGGACCGTTCCTGCCCCGCCGCGGACGGCGGGGCAGGAACATCCGGCGCCGAGGCGCCCGCGGTGTCAGCCGCCCAATGCCGCCGAGACCACGGCCTTCGCCTCCTCCTGTACCTGGCGGAGGTGGTCGGTACCGAGGAACGACTCGGCGTAGATCTTGTAGACGTCCTCGGTGCCCGACGGACGGGCCGCGAACCAGGCATTGGCCGTGGTCACCTTGATACCGCCGATGGGCGCACCATTGCCCGGGGCTTCGGTGAGCACCGCGGTGACCGCTTCTCCGGCAAGGGTGTCCGCGCCGACCTGCGCGGGCGAGAGTTTCGCGAGGAGGGCCTTCTCCTCGCGGGAGGCCGGGGCGTCGATGCGCTCGTACGCGGGCTCGCCGAAACGTGCGGTCAGCGCGGTGTAGTGCTCTGAAGGTGTCATCTCGGTCACCGCGGTGATCTCGGAGGCGAGGAGGGCCAGGATGATGCCGTCCTTGTCCGTGGTCCACACGGAGCCGTCGCGGCGCAGGAAGGACGCGCCGGCCGACTCCTCCCCGCCGAAACCGAGTGAGCCGCTGACCAGTCCGTCCACGAACCACTTGAATCCCACGGGCACCTCGATCAGCTGGCGGCCCAGCTCGGCGGCGACCCGGTCGATCATCCCGGACGACACCAGCGTCTTGCCGATCCCCGTGTCCGCGGGCCAATTCTCCCGGTGGGAGTACAGGTAGGAGATGGCGGCCGTGAGGTAGTGGTTGGGGTTCATGAGCCCGGCGTCCGGTGTGACGATCCCATGGCGGTCGGCGTCGGCGTCGTTGCCCGTGGCGATCTGGAAGCGGTCGCGCTGCGCGATCAGCGAGGCCATGGCATAGGGCGACGAGCAGTCCATACGGATCTTGCCGTCCCAGTCCAGGGTCATGAACCGCCAGGTGGGGTCGGTGAGCGGGTTGACCACGGTCAGGTCGAGCGCGTGCTGTTCGGCGATGCGTCCCCAATAGGCGACCGAGGCCCCGCCCAGGGGGTCCGCGCCGATACGCACACCGGCCGCGCGGATCGCGTCCAGGTCCAGCACGCTCGGCAGGTCGGCGACATACGCGCCGAGGAAGTCGTAGCGGCCGGTGCCGCGCGCGGCGAGCGCCCGGGAGTAGGGGATGCGCCGTACGTCCTTCAGGTCGCCGGCGATGAGCTCGTTGGCGCGGTCCTGGATCCAGGCGGTCGCCTCGGAGCCTGCCGGGCCTCCGTTCGGCGGGTTGTACTTGAAGCCACCGTCGGCAGGCGGGTTGTGGGAGGGGGTGACCACCACCCCGTCCGCGAGGCCCGAGGACCGTCCGCGGTTGTGGGTGAGGATCGCGTGCGAGACCGCCGGAGTGGGCGTATAGCCGTCCGCGCTGTCCAGGAGCACCGACACCTCGTTGGCCGCGAACACCTCCAGGGCAGTGACCTTCGCGGGTTCCGACAGCGCATGGGTGTCGGCGCCCAGGAAAAGGGGACCGTCGATGCCCTGCCGGTCCCGGTACTCGCAGATGGCCTGGCTCGTCGCGGCGATGTGGTCCTCGTTGAACGCGGTCGCCAGTGACGACCCGCGGTGTCCGGACGTGCCGAAAGCGACACGCTGGCCGGGCTCCGCCGGGTCGGGGTGCAGCGCGTAGTACGCGGTGACCAGCCGTGGGACGTCGACGAGATCCTCGGGACCCGCCGGACTGCCCGCTCGCTCATGCTGCATGGGCCCGCACCTCCACGTCGGTTGTTCGTCGCTTGTGGTCTCATACTTCCTCACCGGCCGCCGCCGCCGCACTGTGCCGCGACGATGATCGGAGCCGCGCTGTGCTGCGCGCCCGGCACAGCCTCCCGGTGTCACTGGCCGTCGTCGTCCAACGGCGGCGGCCTGGGTGAAGCGTTCCCGGCGGTGAGGTGTTCCAGGACTGCCACCAGTTCTTGACAGGCCAATTCCACGGAGCGTCTTGTGTTGCGCTGCTCAGTGATCACAGCGGAAAGGAGCAGAGCGGTCAGGGTCATGGATCCGTTGAAGGCCTGAAGCTTGACCATCACCTCGACATCACTCATACGTTCGAACGGACCGGCTCCGTCCGTGGCCGCGATGGTGGCCATCACGGAGGCGAAGAGAGCGCACAGGACGCTTCCCCCGTGCCGGAAACGCAGAGCTGCCCAGATCAGCAGCGGATAGACGAGGAACAGCAGGCTGAGCGAGCTGCGCGTGGCAAGCGGCACGAGGAAGCAGGCCACGAGGGCCAGTGCCGCGGCTTCCTTCCACCGCGACAGGCGCAGAGACCGGCGCGCCCCGTACAGCATGAGAAGGATCGGGGTGACGATCAGCACCCCCATCGCGTCCCCCACCCACCATGCCAGCCAGACCGGCCAGAAGCCGCCTGCCGCGAGCTTGCCCGCGAGGACCAGGATGCCGACGCCGACAGTCGCGCTGATCAGCATGCCGGCCAGGGCTCCCAGGAACACCAGTGCGAGGCCATCGCGCAAGCGGCTGAGGTCGAGCCGGAAGCCCACCTTGCGCAGCATGAGGTACGCGCAGACCGGAGCGGCGGTATTGCCCGCAACGATGCCGAACCCAGAGGGCTGGAACGAGGGGAGGGACAGGATGACGAGGAGGGAACCGAGTGCGATTCCGAGCCACGAGCGGATCCCGAAGATCAGCAGGCTGGCCACCGCCACGCCGGTGGGCGGATAGATGGGCGTGAACACCGCACCCTCGACAACCAGGTGCCGCAGGAGTCCCAGCCGCCCCGCCGCGTAGTAGCAGGCGGCGACTCCCACTGTCTGGAAAGCGACGACGGCCGGCCGGCGCAGCTCATGTGTACCCGCCACAGCAGTTATCAGACACCTCCGCCGCCCGGTCGGCGAGGCGAGAGACGTGACGTCCCTCCCTACGGCTGAAGGCTGGGCGCGTCGTGGCCGAACACCAGCACCGCCGCGTCGTCCTCGTGGCCCACGCGCTCGGCACCCTTGATCACCGCGGCGGCGAGCGAGCCGGCCGGCATGCCCGCCACGGCGGCGATGCCCGCGAGCCGCACCACCTGTTCGAGCCCCTCGTCGATACTCATGGAGGGTCCCTCCACCACGCCGTCTGTGAGCAGGACGAACATCCCACCCATGGTGAGCCGGTGCCGGGTCACCGGGTACTCCATGCCCACCTGTATGCCGAGCGGTGGCCCTCCTTCGTCCTCGGTGATGCCGGACTTTCCGTCCGCCGTCGCCCAGACGCAGGGGATGTGCCCGGCCCTGGCGCTCTCCAGCACTCCGGTGGACGGGTCGAGCCGCATGAAGGTACAGGTGGCGAAGAGGTCGCTGCCGAGGGACAGAAGGAGGTCGTTCGTCCGGGCGAGAAGTTCTCCCGGCTCGCCCGTGACGGAGGCGAGCGCACGCAGGCCGACCCGAACCTGGCCCATGATCGCGGCTGCCTCGATGTTGTGACCCTGGACGTCGCCGATGGAGAGCCCGATGCGCTCGCCGGGCATCTTGAAGGCGTCGTACCAGTCTCCGCCCACGTTGAGGCCGTGGCAGGCCGGGGCGTACTGGACGGCCACGCGGAACCCGGGGGCGGTCGGCATGACTCCGGGGAGCATTCCGCGCTGCAGCGCGATGGCCAACTCGACCTGTGAGCGCTGGGACTCCGCACGTTCACGCGCCTGAGCGGTCAGCGACCCGAGTCTGTCCAGCAGCTCGTCGCCGTCGCCCGTCGGGCGTTTGCGGGACATCGACCACCCCGGGTGCGAAGCTGCGCTATCAAGACAAAAGACCAGATTTGAGTCTTTATTGGATGATAGCCAAATAGGTGGCGGGACCCTACATCGGCGCATCACCCGGGAGAGCCTGGGCGGCATTCTCCTCGCAGCCGGCCTGGACTCATCGCCAGCCGGGGATCCCTCGACGCACCGTTGCCGGCGGCGCCTCCTAGGACGGACATCCCCGGCTTGTGATGGTTGATCACCGCGAGTCGTTTGCTCGTCGGCCGGCAGCACGCAAGCCCGAGACGGCGGACGACCCGAGAGGGGGTCTTCGACCGCGACCGTCATGCCCCGGACCGTCTCGTTCCATGGGATGCCCTGGACCGTCTCGCATCGTCTGGCGTGGTCGGGGGCGACGCGACGGCTCCTGTCAGCAACCGCCCGTCTTGCGCCCGCAGTTCTGCCCCCGCCGACCGGCCGCGCTGTTCAGGGGCTTGCCGCTGCCCTTGTTGCCTGGTCTTCTGTACGCCCGGTGATCGGTAACGGGTCCCCGTCCCCGGTCGCGGCGCGCATCCGGGCGCAGGGACGAGAACGAGGGTGGGAGCGGCGTGGAATCAGTGGCTGGGCAGGATGTACGGGCTTTGCCCGAGGGGCTTGGCGGGGCCATACGCGATACCGCTGAGGAGATCGCCGCGCTGCTGCGCCCAGACACCGACATGGGGCTTCGGATACCTGGGGCGCAGTGGAGTGTCGGGGAGGCGGCAGCGCATCTGGCGCTGGCCAACGAGCTGATGGCCGATATCGCGGCGGGACACGCGCGCAGTTACGGGGACGGTACGCCGCAGAGCCTCGCCGCGGCCAATGAGCGGGCGCTCGCCGAGTTCGGTGAGCGGGGGGCCGAGCCGCTGGCCGCGATGATCGTGGCGCAGGCCGACGCCTGTCTGAGAGCGCTCGAGGTGAGTGCCGCAAAGGGAACCGTCGTCACGCCGCTGGGCCCGATGAGCCCGGACGTGCTGGGGTCCTACCTCCTCACTCACATGCTCGGCCACGGGTACGACCTCGCCCGGGCCCTGGGGCGCGCGCACATGATCGATCGTGCGCGGGTCGAGCTGACCCTGCCGTTCCTGATGACGGCCATGCCGCGGGTGACCGACACCGCCCGCACGGCCGGACTGACCGCCTCCTACGCGATCCGCCTGTGGGGCGGCGGCCGGTTCGGCGTGACAGTGGCCGACGATGCGGTGTCCGTCGGCTCGCGGCCTCCGGCCCGGCCGGACTGCACCATCCTCATCGAGCCGGTCACCTTTCTGCTGATGGCACTCGGCCGCCGCGGCCAGGCGAGGGCCATCGCCCAGGGCCGCATCCTCGTCCGGGGCCGCAAGCCCTGGCTCGCCCCACGTTTCCCGGCTCTCTTCCAGGCACCCTGAGCGCGGCGGGCAGCGCCCGGCCGGACCACGTCACTCGACGCCGTACGTACGTACCTGAAGGGCCGCCACGCGCCTACGACGACCCGACGCTCCGGTCCGGCCCGACGTCGTACTGGAATACCCACGTCGCCGGCACCCGGGCATCCTCCGCGCCGTCCCCGAGGGGTGCGGTGGATCACGTCCCGGACCCGATCCGCGCTGGTGAAGGTGACGTCGGCGTTCCTCGCCGCTGCCGTGCCCTGCGCGGACAGCAGCACCATCCGGGGGCCGCCGCCAGGTGACCACCGACGCCGATACCGCGGCGGATGATCCGCAGCGGCAGTTGCCGCTCACCGTCATCAGAGTGTGGACGATCGCATCGGTCTCGGCAGGAGCGCGCCCGGTGCGTCGCGACTGCTGCCTACGTTGGCCGGTGCGGCCGGTCCTATCCAGCGCGGGTGATCGCGAACATGTAGCAGCCCCAGGCGATGTTGCGGCTGTGGACCTGCACTACGTCAGGCTCGGCGAGCAGTTGAGCGATCGCTTCCTCTGGATCGTGGCCGTCGTGCACGGTGGTCGCGTCGTGGATCCAGCCGCGGTCGTCATAGGCCCTCAGCACCTGCGGTCGTCCGCGCCAGTCCGGCGGATAGCTGTCGGCCTCGGCGGGGCCCGCGCAGGGTTCAGCATGTGCGAGTACGGCGCCGACCTCGCGGTAGGGGCTGGCCGGGAGCGGCGGCTGGTAACCGAAGAGCAGCAGGCCTTCGCCCGCCTCGGCGTTGCGCAGACAGCAGCGGAGGGGTTCGCCGCCCTCGGCGGTGATGCGCTCCGCGCGATTCCCGAAAGCGTCGACTCCACTGGCGCGCACACTGTCCAGCACCTCAGCGGAAAGCGCATGGACACGGAAAGCGACCATCGATGGTGTAGTCATGCACCCAGACTCTCGACTCAGCGTTGACCGCGCTGGCGGTTATCAGACGTCACGTTCAATCCAGGACGCCCACCCCCAACCCCGACCGCGAGGGCAAAGGGCTGTCTGACACGGCACTGGGTCGTCACGCCGAAGGAAAGACTGCGTTGACGCGGGCCAATGCACACGTCGACCGGGCACCTCAGCCGCGAGGTGCGGCTCGCTTACGGCGGGCCGCCGTCACTCGCTTCACCGAGTGGTCGGTATGCCGCCCAGCGCCTACCGGCGCCACGCGGCGCGGGTGACGGTGGGGATGCCGTCGTGCGTGGCGAAGCAGGTGACCAGACCGGTCAGGAATCGAGAAGCGCGGGTCACCGGGTCGCAGCTAGCGTGACCGCCATGGACATCACGATTCACGCGAGCTTCCTGCCGCACGACGATCCGGATGCCTCCCTGGCCTTCCATCGCGACACCCTCGGCTTCGAGGTCCGCAACGGCGTGGGATACGGCGGGATGCGCTGGATCACGGTCCGCCCCGCCGACCGGCCCGGCACGTAACCGATGAGTGCCGGGCCCCGCTCCCGCCCCCAGCGTCGTCACGACATCGGACATCGCCTCACCCACGACGAAGACGTCTGGGTGGCCAGTGCCTCGGCCGACAGTGCGCCGCACCTGGCGCCGCTGTCCTTCGACTGGGACGGGGAGGCGCTGCTGACGGCCACGCCGACGGACAGCCCGACCGGCAGGAACCTGGCCGCCACCCGGGCCGTTCGGCTCGGCCTTGGCCACACCCGCGGCGTGTCCATGATCGAGGGCGAGGTCGAGGTCCTCGAGATCTACACGCTGCCGCAGCAGCGGGGTGACCGGTTCGTCGCGCACACCGGCTTCGACCCGCGTGCACTGGCCAAGCCGTATCGCTGGTTTGTATCTCCCCGCGCCGCATCCAGGCTTGGCGCGAGGTGAACGAGCTGCCCGACCGGGAGCTGATGCGCGACGGCCGCTGGCTGGTCTGACGCCTCGGCCCGGCGCGCCGTGTGGCCCGGGCCCAGATGCCACGGGCCGAAGCGGCGTGGATGCCTTGGTGCTTGCGCCGAGCGCCACCCCGGCCGACCCACCGATCAGGTGGACAGGGACCGTTGCCGCGACCGCGCCGACGAAGTAGAACCAGACGTACTGCTCGAAGCTGGTCGGATCGAGCCAGGCGACGCCGACGGAGACCGCGAAGGCGGCCCCGCCCAACAGATGGAGAGACGATGAGCATGGTCACCACGACGGACACGCAGTCGCCTGCGCCGCACGTTGCCGACAGCCACGATCTGATCCGCGTGCACGGTGCGCGCGTGAACAACCTCAAGGACGTCAGCATCGAGATCCCGAAGCGCCGGCTGACGGTGTTCACCGGCGTCTCCGGTTCGGGCAAGAGCTCGCTGGTGTTCGGCACGATCGCCGCGGAGTCGCAGCGGCTGATCAATGAGACCTACAGCGCCTTCGTGCAGGGCTTCATGCCGACTCTGGCACGGCCCGAGGTCGACGTACTGCACGGACTGACGACCGTGATCACCGTCGACCAGCAGCGGCTGGGTGCCGACCCCCGCTCCACGGTCGGCACTGCCACCGACGCAAACGCGATGCTGCGCATCCTCTTCAGCCGACTCGGGAAGCCGTACATCGGCTCGCCCCAGGCGTTCTCCTTCAACGTCGCCTCGATCAAGGCGAGCGGTGCGCTCACGGTCGACCGCGGTGCCGACAGGACCAAGGCCGTGAAAAAGACCTTCACCCGCACCGGCGGCATGTGTACGCGCTGCGAAGGCCGGGGCGCGGTCTCCGACATCGACCTCACCCAGCTCTACGACGACTCCAAGTCGATCGCCGAGGGTGCGTTCACCATCCCCGGCTGGAAGTCGGACAGCTTCTGGACCGTGCGGGTCTACGCCGAGTCGGGCCTCCTCGACCCGAACAAGCCGATCCGCAAGTTCACCAAGAAGGAGATGCACGACTTCCTCTACCGGGAGCCGACCAAGGTGAAGGTCGAGGGCGTGAACCTCACCTACGAGGGGCTGATCCCCAAGATCCAGAAGTCGATGCTCTCGAAGGACAAGGAGGCGCTGCAGCCGCACATCCGGGCGTTCGTGGAGCGGGCCGTCACCTTCACCACCTGCCCAGAGTGCGACGGCACCCGTCTCGCCGAAGCGGCCCGGTCGTCGAAGATCAAGAAGATCAACATCGCCGACGCCTGCGCGATGCAGATCAGCGACCTGGCCGAATGGGTCCGCGGCCTCAAGGAACCGTCGGTGGCGCCGCTGCTCACCGCGCTGTGGCAGACCCTCGACTCGTTCGTGGAGATCGGCCTCGGCTACCTCTCGCTCGACCGGCCGTCGGGCACGCTGTCGGGCGGCGAGGCGCAGCGCGTCAAGATGATCCGCCACCTCGGTTCCTCGCTCACCGACGTCACGTACGTCTTCGACGAGCCCACCATCGGCCTGCACCCGCATGACATCCAGCGGATGAACGACCTGCTGCTGCGGCTGCGGGACAAGGGCAACACGGTGCTCGTCGTGGAGCACAAGCCGGAGACGATCGCGATCGCCGACCACGTCGTCGACCTCGGCCCCGGCGCCGGTACTACGGGCGGCACCGTCTGCTTCGAGGGCACCGTCGAGGGGCTGCGGACCGGCGGCACCATCACCGGCCGCCATTTCGACGACCGGGCAGCCCTCAAGGAGACAGTGCGCAAGCCCACCGGCACGCTGGAGATCCGCGGCGCGACGGCGCACAACCTGCGCGACGTCGACGTCGACATCCCGCTCGGGGTGCTTGCCGTCGTCACCGGCGTCGCCGGCTCCGGCAAGAGCTCGCTAGTGCACGGGTCGATCCCGGCCGGCGAGGGTGTGGTGTCGGTCGACCAGGGCGCGATCCGCGGTTCCAGGCGGAGCAACCCGGCGACGTACACCGGACTGCTCGACCCGATCCGCAAGGCGTTCGCAAAGGCCAACGGCGTGAAGCCGGCGCTGTTCAGCGCCAACTCCGAAGGGGCCTGCCCCACGTGCAACGGCGCCGGCGTCATCTACACCGACCTGGCGATGATGGCCGGCGTCGCCACCACCTGCGAGGAGTGCGAGGGGAAGCGGTTCGAGGCATCCGTCCTCGACTACCACCTCGGCGGCCGTGACATCAGCGAGGTGCTCGCGATGTCGGTGACCGAGGCCGAGGAGTTCTTCGGCGCCGGCGAGGCGCGCACGCCGGCCGCGCACGCCATCCTCGGCCGGCTCGCCGACGTCGGGCTCGGCTACCTCAGCCTCGGCCAGCCACTCACCACGCTGTCCGGCGGCGAGCGGCAGCGGCTCAAGCTGGCCACCCACATGGCCGAGAAGGGCGGCGTCTACGTACTCGACGAGCCGACGGCCGGCCTTCACCTCGCCGACGTCGAGCAGCTGCTCGGCCTCCTCGACCGGCTCGTCGACTCCGGCAAGTCGGTCATCGTCGTCGAGCACCACCAGGCCGTCATGGCGCACGCCGACTGGATCATCGACCTCGGCCCCGGCGCCGGTCACGACGGCGGCCAAATCGTCTTCGAGGGCACACCCGCCGATCTCGTCGCCGCCCGCTCCACCCTCACCGGCGAGCACCTCGCGGCCTACGTGTCCTGAGCGGGTCGGGAACGTAGGCCGGAGCAGACCTGGCCAAAGCGGACACGGACAGAGCTTCCCAACGCCACCTGATCCCTTTGGGTATCGGCCTTGTTGATCACTCTGCATCAGCGGCGGGGCAGGGGACGACGCCCTTGACGTCGTCCCCTGCCCTCGAGTTGGCTGAACTCCGGTCGGGCGCGGGCGAGTTGGTCCGTGAGCCGGTGATGGAGATCGCGCAACCGGGCGATGCGGGCCTCGCGCGGATCGGGCTGCCGGCCCGCGGATCAGGCGGCCGGCCGCCCCTTCTCGAACTCGTCCTTGAGATGGCCCCGGGTCCGGTGCGGGATGCGCGGGAGATACCCGCCTCGCGGGCGAGCGTCTTGACGCCGCAGGCGCCGCCGGGCGGGATCTGGCCGACCAGCTGCCAGCCGGTGCCGGGCGGTGCCAGCCGGTGCCGGGCGGTGCCAGC